>DAOMFH010000029.1:0-4941 GCA_035429705.1 Actinomycetota bacterium | reverse complement strand
CCCACGCGCCGGTGGAGCACCGGCCCGCCACAGCCCCTCCCACCGATCTGGAGACGGTGGTCATCGAGGCCGACGTCATCCCCCGCCGGCTTCGCCGGCCCATCGATCTGTTGCGCCTGGCCACCGCCTTCTTCGCCTCGGCCGTGATCCTGGCGATCTCCTACTTCGCATCCGCGGCGGCGGCCGGCCTGGAGAGCGACCTGACCAAGGCCTCCGGCAACATCCCCGGCGTCATCGTCGTGGCCGCCAACCTGATCGGACTGCTCGGCGTGCTGGTCCTGCCCATCGCCGCCGCGTTCGATCTCATGATCCGCCGACGGGGCCGGATGCTGGGCGAGGCACTCGGCGGACTCGTAGTCGGGGTGCTGCTCACCTCAGCGATCGCCTGGATCATCACGCAGTACGCCAACCCACGACTACTGCTCACCCTCACCGGCCAGGAGACCCCCGGTCAACTGCCCCCGCTCAACGCGATCCTCGCCGGTCTGGTCGCGTTCATCACCATCGCGCGGCTGATCGAACGGCCCCGGTTCGGCCCCATCTCCATCGTGGTGGTGGCCGCGATCCTACTGGCCAACATTGTCACCGGCGGGATCACCGCCACCGCGCTGGCGCTGTCCGTACTCCTCGGCTGGGCCGTCGGGCTGGCGATGCGCTACGGGCTGGGCACCCCTACGACCCGGCCCAGCGGGCTGGCGGTGGCCACCGCGCTGGAGGAGTCCGGCTACCCGGTGACCGTGCTGCGCGCCCAGCGGGAGTTCAGCGCCGGCCGGCGCTACATGGCCACCACCCGCGCTGGCAGCACGCTCAACGTCCTGGTCCTCGACCGCGACCTGGAAGGCGCCGAGGTCGCGGCCAGCGTGTGGCGCAGTCTGCGCGTGCGCGACGACAACGCACCCTCCCGGCTCAACATGCGACGCCGGCTGGAGCGCACTGCGCTGCAGGCGTACGCCAGCCAGGCCGCCGGGGCCCCGACCCCGGAGCTCCTCGTCGCCGTGCACGTCGACGAGGACGCCGCACTGCTGGCCTTCCCCCGCATCGACGGCCGCACATTCGAGCAGATCGGGTCCGACCTCACCGATTCCGACCTCGACAACGCCTGGCGGGCGGTCCGCACCCTGCACGACCGCGGGGTGACCCACCGCTCGCTGACCGCGCAGCATCTGCTGCGCGACGACACCGGGAAGATCTGGCTGCTGCATCCCGAGGAGGGCTCGGTCGCCGCCAGCGACGTTGCTCAGCGGGTGGACCTGGCCGAACTTCTGTGCACCCTGTCGATGCTGACCGACCCCGACCGGGCGGTCGCCTCGGGCCAGCGGGTGCTCGGTGCCCTGCGGCTGGTGAGGGCCCTGGGGGTTCTGCAGCCCATCGCGTTGTCCGCCGACACCCGCCGGGCCATCCGGAAGCGCAAGGATCTCCTGGTGCAGTTGCGCGACCTGCTGCTGGAGATGTCCCCCAACTCAAACCCGGAGCAGGTGGAACTGGAACGCCTGCGGCCACGCATGCTGTTCACGGTCGTCGCCGGGACAGTGGCCGGCTACGTGCTGTTGACCCAGTTGGCACAGGTGAACCTGGCGACGCTGCTCACCGATGCCCAGTGGGGCTGGGCGCTCATCGCGCTGGTGCTGTCCGCTCTGACCTACATCGCGGCGGCCATGGCCCTCGAGGGCTTCGTCCCCGAGCGACTGCAGTTCTTCCGGACCTTCCAGGCGCAGTGGGCGGCCTCGTTCGCCACCCTCATCTCCCCGCCCACCCTGGGAGCGGTAGCCGTCAATCTGCGCTACTTGCAGCGGGCCGGTGTGCATCCGGCGCTGGGCGCGGCCAGTGTCGGGGTCTCGCAGGTCATGGCGTTCGTGGTCCACATCCTCCTGCTGCTCGGGTTCGGCGTGGTCGCCGGGACCCGGCAGGAGAGCGAGTTCACCCCGCCGGCCTGGGCCATACTCGTACTCCTGGGAGGACTGGTCGCGGCGGTCCTGCTCCTGCTCCTGCCGTGGACCCGGGCCTGGATCACGCGCCGGATCCGCCCTATCTTCCAGCAGGTGGGACCTCGACTGCTGACGCTGCTGCAACAGCCCCGCAAACTCGGATTGGGACTCGGCGGCATCATCCTGCTGAACCTCGGATATGTCATCTGCTTGGTCGCGTGCGTCTGGGCGTTCGGCGGATCGGCATCCATCGCCGCGATCGCGGTGGTGTACCTCGCGGGGGCGACGATCGGGCAGGCGGCACCAACCCCCGGTGGACTGGGTGCCGTGGAGGCGGCGCTGTCCGCGGGTCTGACCGCTGCCGGCATCCCCGGCGGCGTTGCCGTCTCCGCCGTTCTGCTGTTCCGGCTGGTGACATTCTGGGCGCCGACCATCCCGGGCTGGTTCGCCTTCAACTCGCTGCAGCGCCAAAACCTCCTTTGAGGAAGCGCCGGGTGGGCCGGTCGCTGAGTGGCGCTTCGAAGTTGCGGGCCAGTCACCGGGGCGGGCTGGCTCTCACCGCTGGTCGCCCGGGCCCGGCCCCACCCGGTCGATCGCATCGGGGGAGCACCGAGCAAAGCCGACCGGTTGCACGAGGACCCCCGACCGGCGTCAGCAGATCAGTAGTTGGGTTTTTCGGGCTCGATCTGGTTGACCCAGGCCACGACGCCACCGCCAACGTGCACCGCATCGGAGAACCCAGCGGCCTTGACGAGCGCGAGGACCTCGGCCGAGCGGCCACCGACCTTGCAGTGCAGGACGACCGGCTTGTCGTGCGGCAGCCCGGTCAGCGCCTCCCCGGACATGAACTCCCCCTTGGGGATGAGAACCGCTCCGGGGATGCTCACGATGTCCCACTCATTGGGCTCGCGCACGTCGATGAGGACGAAGTCGCGCTCCCCCCGCTCACGCTGCTCGAGCATGAGTTGCAGATCCTTGACGCTGATGGTCGAGTCCTTCGCCGCTTCCGCGGCCTCGTCGGACAGCGTCCCGCAGAAGAAGTCGTAGTCGATCAGTTCCGTGACCTCGATGGTCTGCGGATGCTTGCGGATCTTCACCGTGCGGTATTCCATGTCGAGGGCGTCGTAGACCATCAGCCTGCCCAGCAGGGAGTCCCCCACACCGGTGATGAGTTTGACCGCCTCCGTGCCCATGATCGAACCGATCGACGCGCACAGCACGCCCAGGACTCCGCCTTCCGCGCAGGAAGGGACCATGCCGGGGGGCGGGGGCTCGGGGTACAGGTCGCGGTACTGCGGACCGTGCGACTCCCAGAAGACCGAGGCCTGCCCCTCGAAACGGAAGATCGAGCCCCACACGTAGGGCTTGTCCAGCAGCACGCACGCATCGTTGACCATGTACCGGGTGGCGAAGTTGTCCGTACCGTCCAGGATCAGGTCGTACTGGGCGAAGATCTGCAGCACGTTGCTGTTGTCCAGCCGTTCGTTGTGCAGTCGCACCTCTACGTGGGGGTTGATGTCTGCGACGGTGTCCGCGGCCGACTCCGCCTTCGTCCTTCCGATGTCGCTCTGCCCGTGGATCACCTGACGCTGCAGGTTCGATTCGTCCACGACGTCGAACTCCACCACCCCGAGCGTGCCAACCCCGGCAGCGGCCAGGTACATCAACGCCGGGGAGCCCAGCCCACCGGCCCCGACGCACAGAACCTTGGCGTTCTTCAGCCGCTTCTGTCCGGTCATCCCGACTTCGGGGATGATGATGTGGCGGCTGTACCTGCGGACCTCATCGATGCTCAGGTCCGCTGCCGGCTCGACCAGCGGTGGTAGTTTCACTGCGACTCCAGGGATGCGATTGCTCCCGTCAACGGTGCCATGCGGGTCCTGCATTCCCGGCAACCGGGTCCGGCTCAGCAAGAGTGCCGAGACCCGGCCACACCGGCGCCACCCCGGCCGGGTGACGTCAGCTCACGCGAACGGCTCGATGAGATGCCGCCACGCGCGCGCCACCATCTCCGGGTGCTCCATCTGCGACACGTGCCCGGAATGCGGGATGACCATGACCCGGGCGTGCCGGAAGTGCCGGGAGGAGCGGCGGGCGGCCCGCTTGTTGACCAGCCTGTCCCGCTGGCCGTACACGAGCAGAACGGGCACCTCGATCCGCTCGGCCAACCGCCACGGTGCCTCCGGGCCGCGGTCGAAGTACGTCGCCAGCAGGCCGCGGACCGCGGACCGGAACGCCTCGCCCACCCATGGCAGTCCGGCCACGAGACGAGCATCCTCCTGCGCCTCCACGACCCGCTGGTGCGGCACGCAGGACGGATCGGCGTAAACCATGTTCAGCGTCGCGCGTACCCGTTGTTCCACGGGCAGTCTCGCGACCTTGGCGGCGATGCGCTCCCCCACCCCTGGCAGGGCGATGATCGGGATCTGGATGTTCGTGGGCATGGGCACCAGGTCCGGCAGCGCGGGTGAGACCAGCGTGACCGAGCGCACCAGGTCCGGATGCCGGGCCGCCAGTTGCACCGCGATGGCCCCACCCATCGAGTTGCCGAACAGGTGCACGGGCTCGCTGAGTCGTTGCTGGATCAGTCCGGCCACGACGGCGGCCTGCGCCCGCGGACCGTAGTCCCCGCTGGCCGCCGGTCCACTCTGACCGAACCCCGGCAGGTCCGGGGCCAGGCCGTGCAAACGGTCGGAAAGCAGCCACATCAGGTCGGTCCAGTTCGTGGAATTGCCTCCGAGTCCGTGCACGAACACGGCCGGGGCGCCTGCACCTGCCTGCCGTACCAGCAACTCATCGCCGTGGCTCACCATCACCTCGGCGGGCAATCGTTCGCGCACGGTCATCGCAACACGGTAGCGCGCGGCGCGACATCACCGGTAAGTTGTGCCGGGGGCAGCAACCAGAACCTACTCGTGAGTAACATAGACAACGATGTCCGCCGTTGAGCCCGCCCGCCGTGGGGTACGCCTGCCTCGCAAAGCACGCCGAGAGCAGTTGCTGGCCTCTGCCCAGG
>DAOMFH010000028.1:0-13716 GCA_035429705.1 Actinomycetota bacterium | reverse complement strand
CCACCTCGTCGCCGTTGAGCACGAAGACCCGGGCCTGCATCGTGAACTCCAGCGGAGCGTCCGCATCACCGTCGCTCTGCCTGGTCACATCGAGCGTGGTAACCAGGAAGGCCCGCTGCTGCTGCTCCAGGCGGGCGGTCAGTCTGCGGATGGCTCCGTAGGTGCCCTGCCCGGACAGGGTCAGTGGAACGTAGGCGACGCCCGTGTTCTTCGGCGCCACGCCCTGACCCAGGTTGGTGGGGGCCGGCGTGGGAGCCGCCGGTTTGCTGGGGCTGGCACCGGGAGTGGTTCCGGAAGTGTCCTCGGGCGCGACCGTCACCTGGAATAGCGTGATCTGGCCGGGTTGTAGCGAGTCGAGGGAGACCCCCTCCATGCGGGCCTCCGCCTGGATGGTCCGCATGAGTTTGGGGACGTTCACGTCCTTGGGGATCTTGGCCCTGATCCGCATCAGGGCAGCGATCTGGGCCTCCAGGTCTTCGGCCTGCTGCGCGAGCTGTTTGGTCTGCGCGGTCACCTTGTCGGCCTCGGCGTCGGTCTCGACCGTCTGCTGGCGGGTGTCGGAGACCGCCGCGAAGACCGGCTTGACCAGGAACATCCACCCGGCGACCCCGATCAGTGCCACCAGCAGGAGGCCACCGATCCACCAGGCACGCGGGTTCTTGCTCATTGTTCGGCCTCCACGAATCGTCCGGACAGCGCCTGGTCGGTCAGTTCGGCGGTGTTGGTGAACTGATAGACGCCCGCTGTCTGGTCGCGGGATACGTCCGTGAGGATCACGTTCTGGTAGTCCGGGGTGCTGCGCAGGGTGTCGATCCAGGCCGACACGTCATTGAAGGTCCGGGCCTCGCCGGAGAAGGTGGCGGTGCCGACGACGGGTTCGACCACCTCGGAGGTCGACGCCCTGGCCGCCGTGTCCGGGGTCTCCCCTTCACCCACCACGAGCGACAGTTCAGTCAGGGCCACGTCGGGAGGCATGATCGCGGACAACTGCGAGACCAGGCGGGCCACCTGCACCTCGTTGCCCATCGCCTGGGCCAATTCAGCCCGGGCCGCGTCCACCGCGGCATAGACCGCGGGAACCTCGCTGTACTTGTCCTTCTCCGCCTCTGCGGCCTGCAGACGCGCCTGCGCCGACTCCAGATCGGATTTCGCCGTCGCCAGTTGCAGCCGGCCCAGCGCGAACAGGCTGAGCAGGACCGCCACCACGACGATGAGCGCTATCCCGACCCGTCTGCGGGCCTCTCCGACCCTGCGTCGCAGCAGAACTGCCGGCGGCATCAGGTCGGGAACCGGGAACACCCGCTTGCCCAACAGGCCCTCGAGACTGCCTTTCGGTTCAGCCACGTGGACGGCCGGCGGCTGGGGATTCTCGGAGCCGTCGCCGCCGCCCGCCACGGGCGTGCCGGTGTACGAGGTGGTCATGCTGCCCCCAGAGCCAGGCCGACCGCGGCGGTGGCACCCGGTCCGGCGGCGAACGCGGTCTCGTCCGCAGTCAGCGATCCCGCGTACCGGAGCATCTTCGGGCTTCCAGCGACGACCGGCACCCGCAGCACCTCGGCGAGGATCGGGATCAGCCCGAGGGTGGATCCGGCTCCACCGACCACGTGGGCCCGGCCGATCCGGGAGCCGGCACTGGTCCGGTAGAAGTCGACCGAGGTGCGGATCTCGGCCACCAGGTCGGCCACCGCCGTGCGCACTGCGGTCTCAGTGGTGTTCCGGTCTGTCTGGTCCATACTCGCCCACATGCCGGGCAGCCCGCACTTCCAGCGCTCAGCGTCGGGTTCGCTGATTCCCAGGCTGTCGGCCAGCGAGGTGGTGATGTCGCGCCCCCCGCGACTGAGGATGCGCACGAACCGTGGCTGACCGTGTTCGTGGACGGTGACGCTGGTCATCGCGTACCCGATGTCCAGCAGGGCTTCCGGCTCGGGTGCGAGAGGATCGGCCACGGCCCCGAGAGTGGACAGGGGGGTCAGGGTGACCGACACCACCCGCACCCCGGCGGCCTCCACGGCATCGACCATCTCCAGCAGCGAGTCCTCGCCGGCTGCGACCAGCAGGCCCCGCAGCATGCGGGCGCCGTCGTCCTCCAGAACCTCCTCGAACGCGAGAAAGTCCAGCACGCTGCCTTCGACCGGCATCGGCAGGCAATCGGCGGCCAACAGCGGCAGCGCCTGCTTGAACTCCTTCGGCGGCACCCACGGCAGATCCACCTGCCGGGCGACCATGCGCTGGCCGACCACACCCAGGTGGACGTCCTTCGACCCCGGCTTGACCGTCTTGATCAGGTAGCGGGTGGCCTCGGTGAGCGATGCGGTGTCCACGACGTCCCCGTCAACCACCACTCCCGGGGGAAGCGGCACGGCCCCCACATGCTTCAGCGATGGGCCGGACCGGCTGCGCGTGACGGCGGCGAGGCGGACCGCGGAGGATCCCACCTCCAGCCCCACTCTGACTCTGGCCACGGCAACCTCCACTACGCGTCACCGGTGGCATCGGCTGGAACTGCCCTGTGGTTGAGTCCGGATTGATCTCAGATGAGCAGGTCGGCGTACCAATCCGCGGCTGCCTGCCCCCAAGCCACAGCCAGCACGGCCGCGACGATCATGAACGGGCCGAACGGCAGGGCACTCTTGCGCCCGGCCCGGCCCGCCAGCATGGACACGATCCCCCAGATGGCCCCCAGCAGGAAGGCCCCGAACCCGCCGACGACCAGCACCCCCCAGCTGCTCCAGGCCATCACCGTGCCCAATGATGCCGCGAGTTTGACGTCCCCCCAGCCCATCCCGCGCGGGAAGAACAAGGCGAGCAGCCCGTAGGCCATCGCCAGCGCAACCCCACCGGCCACTGCCCGCAGGAACGCCGGACCCTGCGACTCGACCACGGCGGTGACCGCGTAGCCGGTCAGGACGACGAGGTAGGTGGACAGTGTCAGGGCGTTCGGCAGCCGGTGATGCTCGACATCGATAAGCACCAGGGCGATCCCAGCCGCCACGAACCACAGCGCGAACGGCAGCAGCACCGACCAGCCCACCCAGGCCGCAGTGAGCGAGAAGGCGATGCCGGTGCCCAGCTCGACCAGGGGGTAGCGTCCCGAGATCCGGGTGCCGCAGTCCCGGCAGCGGCCCTTCAGCAGCAGCCAGGAGAGGACCGGAATGTTGTCACGCGGCCGGATGGCGTGCCCACAGCCGGGGCAGTGCGACCCCGGATGCGACAGGGACTCCCCGCGCGGCAGCCGCCAGACCACGACATTGAGGAACGAGCCGATGAGCAGGCCGAGCAGTCCGGCGATCAGCACCACGGCTGCAGCCTAGTGCCGTGCACTGCCATCTCGGCCGAGCCTGTGGACATCAGTACCGGGCGGACAATTCCCCGGTCACCTTCGACCCCCAGGCGGCGTTCGTCCACTGCGGGAAGTACGGCGGGGAGGCGAACTGCAGCCGGGAGTCGTAGGAGTAGTCCTTGGCGAAACCAGTGCCACCCGAGGTGCCCACCGCGCCACGCCACTTCTGGGCGATGGAGCCACGCACCGAGAGTGTGCCCAGGTCGGCGCCCTGGTTGTAGTTCTGTACCCAGAAGCTGCGCTGCAGGGTCTGGATGGAGGCGTAGATCCAGCGGGTGCCGCTGGAGTTGGTGAGGCCGGGGTAGCTGATGTTGCTGTATGAGCTTCCGTAGGTCTTGGTGGTGGTCCACGTGCAGGTGATGGTGTTGCCGTTCGATCCTCCGGCCGTGGGGCTCGAGATGTTGGTCGAACTGTTGGACGGGCAGGTCTTGGAGAGGCTGGTCGGGCTCTTGACGGTACTGGTGAGCGACTCGCTGGTGGACGAGACGGACCGTGATACCGGGTGGTATACGACCACTGAGTTCGCGGCAACCAGTCCGACCATGTCCGGACCGATGGCGGTGTTGCCTTTGGTGGTGCTGGCGATCGAGAGATCACCGGTCACAATGACGTTGTTCTGGGCGGCGATGGTGACCCGGCCTTTGACCACACCTTCGATGTAGACGTTGCCCAAGCCGCAGTCGAACGTGGTTGGGTGGCCGTCACCTGTGGGCACCTCGGTGCCCTTCTGCGGGTTCGGCACGAAGGTGGTGTCCAGGACCCAGGTCCCGCTGACCTTCTTCCATTTCTTCGTGGTCGTGAAGGTCGTTGAACTCGGGTCGTAGTAGCTGATGTCGGTCACCCCTTGGAACGTTTCGCCTGTCCCAACGGGGATCTGGTCGCTGGAGGTACTTCCGGAGGTACTTCCGTTGACGACCTGCCCAGGTACGCAGGCCGCCGAGCCACCGGTCGCCGCCTGCACGTAGATCACCAGATCGTCGGGCACCGGAACGGTCTGACCGTTGGCCGGGTACTTCTTCCCGCTGGCCGGGATGAACTGCGAGGCATTGCCGCAGTTCAGTCCGGGCGGTGACCCTGGACCCTTGACGTTCTTGCCGGAACTCGTGGTGTTCCAGACAGTCATGGTCCCGTTGTTGTTGAAGCGGATCCGGGTGTCGCCGTAGTAGTTGCAGCCCGGGTAGGTGACGAACTTGTCGGAGTTGTCGGGCAGGTACAGCGTCAACGCCGGGCGGGCACCGGCGACACCCACGTACGGGCTTGCACTCGAGGTGCTGCGCCAGCATTTCCCTTTGCCCGCGGACTTGCCCACGCCACTGGCATCGGGGGTTCCGAGCGCCTCGGTGCAGTTCGGATCGGCCACCTCGTAGCCCTTCAGGAACCGGGGCCGGGTGCCGCCCGCGCTGCTCATCAGCGGCGAGTCGTTGAAATGGACGTCGCCGTCGAGCACGTCGTTTCCGGCGAACTGGATCTCCTGGCAGGTGCTGCTGTTCACCCGGGGACCGCCCTCCCACCAGTACGTGGCCAGTGTGGGGCCGCTACGGCCGCACTCGTTGGACTTCGCCCCGCCGGTGGCCAGAGACTTGCTGCCGCCGGGCGGGTACGCCACCAGATTCTGCGGATCGGCGTCCTCGAAGTCCGTGTAGTACAGGAAGTCGGTGGATCCTCCTCGTCCCAAGCGCACCTGGATCGTGCGGGAAACCCCGCGCACCTTGCCGGTCGATTCGATCCAGACCGAGCCGTCCTTCCAGAAGTTCGCCGTGTTGACGTCGTAGTGGAACTTGCCGGAATTGGGGACACCGGGCTGTACGTTCACCCAGCCAGGCGAAGTGCTGCCGTTCCATCCACAGGAGTTCGCCTCGGCCTTCGGACCCTTCAGCGCAACGTTCGCGCAGTCCACCGTCAACGCATAGGCGTCGGTGCGGTTGAGTTTGGCCAGGTAGTCGTCCACGCCGGCCTGCGCGGCCGCCAGGGCCGCCTGCCAACTCTCGTCGCGGCGGACCTGCGGTGCCACATTCATCGCGTAGGCGAGAGCTGCCGCAACGACCACGGACATGATGGAAATCATCCCCAACACCATGATCATGGCGGCGCCACTGTCACGGTCACGCACGTCGGACTGCATCATGGTCACCTCCTCAGGGCGTCGGTGTGGGCTGGATCAGTGAGTCGGCGTTCGGCAACGTCACCCGCGCGGTCACCGTGGCGGGACGAGTGCGGTCGGACGGTTGCACCTGCACGACCAGGTCAATGGCGTCGACCGCCTTGAGCTTGGAGGTGGCCGACTGCAAGGGAGGGACGATGATCGCGCCGGTCCGGTCGTAATAGGTGAAGACCGTGCCGGAAACCACGTTGCGAGCCAGGACTCGCGTGCTCACCGGGCAGCCAGGCCCAGGTGTGCAGTACTGGAAGTTGAAGTCGGTGACCGCGTGCACGTTGGGCTTCTGCACCTTCTCCACCAGACACGGCGTCGCAGTCGTCGATCCACAGTCGGACGCGCTGTTCGAGACCGTGTAGGTCACCCGGCGCGGGCCCAGGTCCGTGGTACCGGAGGTGGGCAGAATCCCGTCATTGTTCACGTTCGCGTAGAACTGCACAGACTTGGCGTCCCCGGCGATGAACGCCGCGACATCACATCCGGAACAGGTCGCCTGAATCTGCGAGGGCAGGATCGCGGTACGCAGAACCCGCGTCATTCCCTCCACCGCCACATTGGTCTGGGAGAGCCCGTCTAGGCGCGTGGAGTTGTCGGTCATGGTGCGCTGAGCCACTATCAGCCCCTCGGTGACTATCGCCAGGACGGTACCCAAGATCGTGACCACCACCAGCATCTCGATGAGAGTGACGCCCGAGTCCTGCTTCCAGAGCGACGGCTTGTTCATCACGGCCCTCCCAGCGGCAGTTCGAGGGGGTACGCCACTGAACCATCGGCCGGGACGTCCGCTGCCACGGAGTAACCCCCGGCGGTGACCGTCCATTGCCCGAAGGGCAGTGCCGAACGGACCACACCGTCGGCACCGGTCTTGCCCAGGCTGAACTGCGTCTCCTTGCAGCCCGCCTGGTTCAGCACCGTGGCCACGACATCACTGTTGGCGACCGGCTGATCGTCATCGTCGAGGAAGGTGATCCGCACCGGTTTGAGTTGTACCTCGACCGTCTTGGTCTGGCCCGGCCCGGCCTTCACCGGCGCGGCGCGTTTGCCTCCGGTGGTCGCCGGATCGTTGACCGCGCACGTCCCCGCCCAGGCCGAGTAGCCGTCCGGGAAGGGCCACAGCCCGCTCACCGTGGTTGTTCCACTGGCTATCTCCTTCTTGCCCATGGTCGGCAGGCCGGAGTTGAACAGGGTGACCGACGGCTTCGGGACCGGCATCACGTACTCCGGGCCGGCACCGTCGTCGATGACGTAATCCAGGACCAATGTGGCGGCCTCGTCGTAGCTGAACGGAACCACCTGGATGCTCCCGGCCGCGACCACCGCCGGCTTCGACATCGATGGCTGCCCGTCGAAGCTCACGTAGCCGCTGACGTTCACCGTGACCGTGTAGTTGCCCGCCGTGGACAGCGCGAAGACCGCACAACCATCGCCGGCGGTCACCCGGGTCTGGGCGCCACCTGGGCCCGTGATACCCACCGGTAGCGACGACACCCCGTTGCCGTCGGCGCCCTGCACCTTGGCGGCGATGAAGCCCTGGATGGTGGCCAGGGTTCCCTTCGGCGGGGTGAGAACGGTATTGGCCTCCACATCCCGGGTGGACCCGTGCTCCTGCCATGACACCTGAACATTGACAGCCAGCGATGGGTAGGTCACCGCCGAACCCCCGTCACAGGGACTGGTGCCGGTGCCGGCCGGCAGCCACTCCACCGTGCGCACCACCGTGAACTTCGTGCCGTCGAGGTTGAGCGGCTGGCCGGCCGTGCCGCCCGGCAGTGGGTGTGGGTTGGTGACCTGACTGGTCGCCCCAAGGGTCGTTGGGGCTGACTTCGACGCGCCGAACTCATTGCGGACGATCTCGAGTTCGCGAGCCGCGAGGTTCGACGCCTGGACGCGGGCGCGGTCGTCACGGGTGACGGACATGGCCATCTGAAGCCCATACGCGAACCCGCTGGAGACTATCGCGAGGATCAGCAGGGACACCATCATCTCCACGAGCGTGAAGCCGTCATCCCCGGCGGCAGCGGACAACCGTCTCGTGAGCTTCACGGTGAGTACATCGACCCGAACAGCGGATCGCTTGAGGGGCGACAACAGCAGTGGGACCCCGCCGGAGCGGGGTCCCACTGGTCTAGAGGTTGATCAGCACCCGTTGCTGTCAGGAGCCTGAGTCCCGCCAGCTGCGGAGTCGTACGTGACCGACCACCCGGTCGCCGCACCACCGGTTGCCTCGACACAGTACGTGAACGACGTGTTGTTGTTGGCGTAAGTCGTCACCGCATTGTTGGCCGACACCGAGGGGTTCAGAGCCTGCACCGCAGCCAGGTCCGCCGGGTACTGCTGGTTCTCGGTGAAGTACGTCTCCACCGCCACGGCGCCGTTGCGGGCGTCGGAGGTCAGTGCGGCCTTCGCCGCACTTGCGCGCTGGTTGAGGAACACGGGGATGGCGATGGCCGCCAGGATCCCGATGATGATGATCACGACAAGGAGCTCGATGAGCGTGAAGCCCTCTTCGTCCTTGCGTGCCGCGATGAGTCGTGCGAACATACCTGTTCTCCTTCGAAGGCGGGGCAGTCACACCCCGAATGGCAATGACAATTGCTCCATCGGGAAGGCACCGCAGCGAGTCCAGCGCGCAGTTGATCATGTCACCCTTTCGGCCCAAAGCCGGGCTGACCCCCGGCCCGCGGACGGGTAGGCTGCGCTCCTCCGTCCGGGTGAACCTTCACTCGGACGGGTGACCTCAGGTGCGCATCTCGTCGGTCAGGTGATGGGTCAGGTTGTGGTAGTGCAGCCACCAGTCCGGCCGGTTCGGCTGCGGGCGGTGTTCGATGTGGGTGATCCCGGTGTGGTGGGTCTCCACGGCCACCACGCTCCACGGGCCCTTCTCGAAGATGTACTCGAAGACCGCCTCGATCACCCCGGCGTGCGCCACGATCAGGATCCGGCGCGGGTCGGCCGGCTCCGCCAGCGGGGCGCCGAGCCGGTTGCGCCGCGCGTCCGGCACCAGGGTCTCCACGAACGCCCCCACCCGGGAGCGGAACTGCATCCAACTCTCGCCGGTCGCCGTGACCGGGGTGTACGGGTCGAGCGTCCCCCACAGCTCCGGGGTGAACGGCTCGAACTCCGCGCCGGGGATCGGGGTGCCGTCGGCCCGGCAGGTGCCGATCTCGCGCAGGCCGTCCTGGAAGGTGGGACGCAGGTCGATCGCCCGCCCGATGATGTCCGCGGTCTGCATGGTGCGAGCGACACTGCTGGCGTAGAAGTCGCTGACCCGCAGGTTGTCCACGATCCATCTGCCGGCCCGCTCGGCTTGTTCGCGTCCCAGGTCGGTCAGTGGCTCATCGCGGTGCTCGACCGTCAAGTCGCCGAGGTTCACGTGGCTCTGGCCATGGCGTACGAGGTACAGGTGCACGCACCCACGCTACGCCCACCCCCGATCGTTCCCGGGCGCGCGCTGGTCAGTCGTCCGATGAAGGGTCGGCCCCGTCATGCGCAACCGCCCGGCCGCGACCCGCCTCCTTGGCCAGGTACAGCGCCTGGTCCGCTCTGGCCAGTACCCGGTCCGGATCATCCCCGGAATGGGCCACGGCCGCCCCGATGCTCATGCTCGGGACCACCTCCGCCCCGCCCAACCGCACCGGCTGGCTGACCGCTCCACGGATCTTCTCAGCCACCAGCAGGGCATCCGCGGTGTCATGGACCTGGGCGAGCAGCACGACGAACTCATCCCCCCCGATGCGTCCCACCGTGTCCTGCGTGCGGACGCACGAACGGATGCGGCTGGCCACCTCGATCAGCAACTCGTCCCCCGCCTGGTGTCCGAGCCGGTCGTTGACCGCCTTGAAGTAGTCCAGATCGCAGAACAGCACGCCCAGTTCCGTGCCGGTGCGAGGCGGGTGGGCCAGCACCGCGGACATGGTCTCCAGCACCGCCCGCCGGTTCTTCAGATCGGTCAGCGGGTCGTGGTTGGCCTGGAAGTCGAGTTGAGCCCGAGCGTTGCGGGCCTCGGTGACGTCCATGAACTGCGCCACGAAGGAAGTACGTTCCCCCTGATCATCGGTCACCACTGCCAGCGCCTGCTCCACCCAGACGACCGCCCCCTGCGCGTCGAGCAGTCGCTTCTCCCGGGTGATCGAGGAGGTCCGGGCACTGTGCAGCGCGTTCCACATCTCCAGGTCCACCCCCTGATCGGCCGGATGGGTCAGGCTGGTCACCAGCGCCCCCGCCAGCGACGCCTCAGTGCGCTTGACCATCTGGCACAAGGCGTGGTTCACCTGCAGGAACCGGCCATCGTCGCTGACGAGCGCCATCCCCACCGGCGTTGAGCGCATGGCGGCCCGGAAACGCTCCTCGCTGCGTTCCAGCGCCAGCCGCGCCCGGGTCTCAGCATCGACATCACGTATCCGGGCCACCCGCAGGCTTTCACCCTCCGGGGTCCGGACGGTGCTGGCGGTCGCATCCACCCACATCCACGAGCCGTCCCGGCGGCGCACCCGGAATGCTCCCCCGGTGTCAGCGCCGGCACTGCTGCTGTCGTCGAGCTCCTGCGAGACCTGGCCCCAGTCGTAGGTCGAGATGAAGGAACTGATCGACTGCCCCAGCAACTCGTCGGGGGTCCAGCCGAAGACCTCCGTCACCGATGGTGAGATCCAGTCGAGCAGTCCGGACTCCCCGAAGGTGACCACCACGTCGGAGGTGTGCTCGGCCAGCAGACGGTAGTGCTTCTCGGACTCAGCCAGCGCCTGCCTGCCCTTGGCCAGTTCCGTGATGTCCACGATCTGAGCGATGAAGTAGCGAACGTGCCCCTCCGAGTCCCGCACACAGGCCACGGACAGCAGCCCCCAGATGATGCTGCCGTCCGGGCGCAGGTACCGCTTGGTGAGTTGATACGAGTCCCGCTGCCCACGCAGGACTTCGTCGGCCAATCGCAGGTCGGCCGGCAGATCCTCGGGGTGGGTGAGTTCCGGCCAGGTGGTCCCGGTCAGTTCTTCTGCGTCCCGGTCGAGGAGTGCACACAGTGCGGCGTTCGCCTTCAGAAACGACCCGTCCGGGGCCACCACGCACATCCCGACGGGAGAGTTCTCGGTGATCAGTTCGTACAACTCCTGGCCCTCGGCCATCGCCCGGTTCTGTTCGACACTCCGGGTGACATCGCGCCAGGTGAGTGCCACCCCGTCCGCGACCTTGACGATGCCGACGTCGAACCAGCGGTCTGCGCCGCCCAGCGCACTGGTCGCCTGGACACCGTGCTTCACCAGGGGGCGCCCTGTTTCGATCACCTCGGTCGACCAGGTGATCACGTGGCCCACCGTCTGGCCTTGGAAGCGTACGCCCAGACGCTGGCCGACCAGATCGCTGCGTGCGAGCCCCGCGTATTCGCAGACCGCACGGTTGCAGTCGGCGAACTCCAGATCGACCACGGTCCCCGTATCGTCACGCACCGCGCGGAGCACGACCTGCGGATCCAGCGATGCATCGAGGGTGGCCCGCAGCGTCTCGCGCTCGGCCCGCAGCAGCCGCTCAGAATCGGCCAGAGCCTGCTCGGCCGCGACCCTGCTGCTGATGTCCCGGCCGCTGCCGACCCGTCCCGCCAACTGCCCGTCAGCATCGAACAGCGCCCGGCTCGTGACCGCAAGCCACACCCAGGTGCCATTGCGATGGCGGAACCTCCCCTCGTAGCGCACCGGCTGCCCCGTGTCCGGCTGCGTGGCCTGTGCCGCCGGTCCTGCAAGATCGTCGGGGTGCACGTAGTCCTCAAACCGGTGCCCGACCAGGCTGGCGGGGGTCCAGCCCAACAGCGACCGGACTGATGGCGACACCCATGTGAGCAGGCCGCCTGCCGCTGACTGGAACACCAGGTCGCTGGCGTTCTCGGCGAGTATGCGGTATCGCTCGCCTTCACGGGACGCTGAATCGCCCTCCTCGAGCCGATCGCTCGTGAGCGTCAACGTGATCTGATCGCCCAGTCGGCGGATACGGACCGTCTCCACCGCCTCGGGTTCGCCCGGCCGTGCAGCACGGCGTAGGTCCCGCGGGTCACCTGTGGCCCAAACCTGCTCGCAGGCGGAGACGACCGAGTCAACCAGCTCCGGTCCGATCAGTCGATCCAGCCCCACACCGTCCAGATCGTCGCCGAGCCGCCAGCGGGCCCGGGCAGCGGGGTTGCAGTCAGTGAACACGAAGCCCTCCACAGCTGTGTCCGGGCCCGCAGGGCTCAGGACGATCGCCGGGTCCGACTCGCTGGCGAGGAACTGACGCAGTGCCTCATCCGGGACGCCCACCTCCGTATGCACAGGCACACTCTCGCACGAAGCACGACCCGAATCCTGCTGCCGGGCAGACTCCCGCGTCATGGCGCTCGGGGACCCTGGGGATTCGCCCTCACGTACCGCACGCGGCCACCCCGGCCTGCGGGCGCGCCGGGGGGATGGACAGGTAAGGCGGAGACTTTGTCGCTCACAGCAGGTGACCAGACCGACCGTTAAGCCACCCCACCCTGGCTGATCCGGTGCCGTCAGTCTGGGCACCGAGGTTCGTCATCGGGCACGGTTGGATTTCACTTGACAACTGTGAAGTGAAATCGGAGATTGCCCAAACGGGTCGTTTCCCGTGAGGGAGTTTTCCCAGCGCTGGGCGGTTCGATGACACGAGACTTTGCCCAAACGCTCGCATGGACGAGATCCCGCCGGTAGTGTATGGTGTAGACCATACAGAAAGGTTAGGGACATGAAGGCTTATGCGGCGCGGCGCTCTGGGGAGCCAGTTCGTTACGAGCACACGCGCCCCTTCTTTGTTCCGGATGACTTGGAGACGCTTCAAGGGCCGACCTCAGGTGTGGTGACACTGCCGATTCATCTTGACTGGTCGGCGAGCAATACGTACATCCTCAGCAACCCGCGTCGGGTCAGGAGTCTCTACAGCACTGTGATCCAGCAGGCGACATCCGAAGAGGAACTCCGAACCTACCTCGATTGCGGCACATTGCGGCGGGAATGGCGAGGACTTCGGATGCCCCCGTATGTGCGGGCCGTGTGGGAGGCGCGGTTTCCGGACCTCGCCGCATGATGACTCCCTTCCAGAGTCGTGTCGCACAGATACTCGGTGCCACACTTCAACCGTACGGATTCGCACTGGGCGGTGGGCAAGCCCTGCAAGCACACAAGATCATCGACAGGCCTTCCAAGGACCTGGACAACTACTCGACGTCGCAAGACCCGGACGTGTTCGACTCCGCGGAACGGGACCTCGTGGCCGCACTGCGGGAGCATGGCCTAAGCGCATCAGTTGTGAGGCGGGATTCCTGGTTTCGGCAGGTCGTTGTCACCGACCCAGACACGGGTGAGCAGGTCGGGCTTGATCTCGGATACGACTACCGGAAGAAGCCGCCGGTGTTCGTGTCTGGCATTGGGCCGGTACTGGATATCGACGATGTAGTCTTTGGCAAGATGCGCGCGCTGGTCGACCGGCAGGCTGAACGCGATTACGTTGACACCGACGCTATCTTGTCGACCGGGCGTTGGACCATCTCGAACCTGTACAAGATCGTTCACGAAATCCGACCGGAACTGACCGAAGACGAGTTTCTCGCGGTACTGTCCTCAGCGCATGAAGGCGACCCCGATGAATTCGTCGCCCTGGGGCTGACGCAGACGGACACGCTCAAGATGTTCAACCGACTTCGCCTGGCTGTACAGCAGCACCGACAACAACGAAACCCCACTTCCCCTGCCCCGATTGCCACCTTGACTCAGGCGGTCACCCCGTCACCCGAAGCCACCCGACTTGGTTCGGCCAGATGCTCGGTGTGCGGTCGCCCGTTAACATCGCAGGAATCCATCGCGAGAGGATGCGGTCCGTCGTGCGCGAAGAATCTGCGTTAGAGGCCCCGGAGACGCGACGCCTGTTGACACAGGCCCGCGACGCCGCACACCGCATAGAGGAGGCACGAACTCAGATGGCGCGCGCCGCGACCCAACGACGAGACGCCGTCAGCGCGCTACGAGACAGGGGGTTGTCCTACGGGGAGATTGCTCGGGCTTTGGGATGCTCACGGTCGGCAATCCAGTCCCTCTTGCGCACTGACCCCAAGTGAGCGTCACACGGGCTTGGGCAATGCCTGGGAAGAGTCCGTGTCATTGGGAAATGTTGGATGTCACTTCACACCGTGCGAAAGCCCGCACCGTGCGCATCAAGACCGGCCAGCGCGTCCACGGACGCGTCACCG
>DAOMFH010000027.1:0-13748 GCA_035429705.1 Actinomycetota bacterium | reverse complement strand
TGTTCGTCTGGCCGAGCATCGTGGCCAGGCTCACGGCCGAGTGGTTGATGAACGACCCCACCGACACCAGGTTGTCGGCCCCGGTCACCACCGCGCCGGACGCGGCGTCGCAGGAGTTGACCTTGTACGAGTCGCCGGCGCTCTCGATGGTGTCCATGTTGGCCCCGAACTCGTCGAGTTTGCCCCGCAGGCCCCACAGGACGGCCTTGACCTCAGGCTGGGACGAGTGACCTTCGAAGACTGTGTCGGCCACCGAGGTCATCCTCGACAGGGCAGTTCGCGCGTTGTCCAGCGCCGGCATTCCGATCATCCGCATCCCCCCGATGAAGAGGTCGACGCTGGTGGCGTCGACGGGCGGATTGTGCCGACAGGGGTAGTCCAGAGGCGACAGGTTACCCAGGGCGGTGGCCTGCGCCTCGGTTTCGTCGTTGATGGCGGTCTGGAAGGCGACCAGCGCCTTGCGGAACTTCTCGTACGCCTTCGGCGGGGGCTTCTTGCCGCACCAGGCCGGCTTGAACACGCCGCCGTCCAGATGTGCGGCGCACACGGCCGCTGGGGCCGGCGTCGCCAGCGGAGCGAGAATCAGTGCGAATGCGGAGACAGCGGAAACTGCGATTGCGGGGATCATCATGCCCACCTCCCGGCACCTCCAGGCTACTCCCGCGCGAGACGCGCGTCGCGATCGTTGCCCACCCTGCCGCGCCCAGTGCCGGAACCCGGGCACCGCCGGCGGTCCGCGAGACTGTCCGGTGAGGCGGCGAAGGGCGGCGGGCACCGAGTCGCCGGCGTCATCGGCCGCAGGGCTGCCGGAGACCGTCCCGGCCACTGGCGTTCACGCCACGTGTGGTCGACGGCAGCCGCTCAGTCCATCCCGACTTCCATGGCGGCGTCGTCCAGCTTCGCCGCCTCATCCAGCGTGTCGCTGACCTGGTCGGCGGGCATGGACGCGATCGCGGGGGCGCCGCCCGGCTCCAGCTGACCGATCAGGTCGTCACTGCCGGTCGACAACTGCCCCTGCGACAGGTACAGCTCGAGTTTCGAGCGGGTGTCGGCGATGTCCAGATTCCGCATGGTGAGCTGACCGATCCGGTCCTTCGCGGCGAATGCGGCCAGTTCCGTGCGCTCCATGGACAGCCGGTCCGGGTGGTAGCTGAAGTTCGGCCCGGACGTGGCCATGATCGTGTAGTCGTCGCCACGGCGCAGCCGCAGCGTGACCTCACCGGTGACGGTGGAGGCGACCCAGCGCTGCAGGGACTCGCGCAGCATGAGCGCCTGCGGGTCCAGCCACCTGCCTGCGTAGAGCAGCCGGCCCAGCCGCCGCCCCTCTGTCTGGTAGTTGGCGATCGTGTCCTCGTTGTGCACGGCGTTGAGCAGCCGCTCGTAGGTGATGAACAACAGTGCCATCCCCGGGGCCTCGTAGATCCCGCGGCTCTTCGCCTCGATGATGCGGTTCTCGATCTGATCGGCCATCCCCAGGCCGTGGCGACCACCGATGGCGTTGGCCTCCATCACCAGCGCCACGTCGTCGGCGAAGGTCCGGCCGTTGATGGACACCGGCCGGCCCTGGTGGAAGGCGACCGTCACATCCTCGGTGGGGATGTCCACGGATGGATCCCAGAACGGCACACCCATGATCGGCTGGACGATCTCCATGGAGACGTCCAGATGCTCGAGGTGCTTGGCCTCATGCGTCGCGCCCCAGATGTTGGCGTCCGTGGAGTAGGCCCGCTCGACGCTGTCCCGGTAGGGAAGGTTGTGGCTGGCCATCCACTGCGACATCTCGGTGCGTCCACCCAGCTCGCGCACGAAGTCGGCGTCGAGCCACGGCTTGTAGATGCGCAGGGCGGGGTTGGCCAGCAGGCCGTAGCGGTAGAACCGCTCGATGTCGTTGCCCTTGTACGTGGAACCGTCCCCCCAGACGTTCACGCCGTCCTCGTGCATCGACTGCACGAGCATCGTCCCGGACACCGCGCGGCCCAAGGGAGTGGTGTTGAAGTACTGCCGGCCACCCGATCGGATGTGGAAGGCGCCGCAACTGATCGCGACCAGGCCCTGCTCGACCAGGGCCGCCCGGCAGTCGATCAGCCGGGCCAGCACAGCGCCGTACGCCTCGGCCCGACTGGGCACCGAGTCGATGTCCGGTTCGTCGTACTGGCCCAGGTTCGCGGTGTAGGTGTACGGGAACGCACCCTTCTCCCGCATCCAGGCGACAGCCACCGAAGTATCCAGGCCGCCGGAGAAGGCGATGCCCACCCGTTCACCGACCGGAAGGGACGAGAGCACCTTTGACATGGGTCAAGCCTATGCGAGTTGAGGTCGGGCCTCTGCGGGCACGGTGCTGGTGGCTGCCCTGCCGGAAGGGGCGCCGGCGCACGCGGCGCGCGAGGATGTGAGCGTGAGGATCGCAGGCACGCGGTGAACCCGCGCACGATACGCAGGACCCTGGTCGCTCTGGACGCCTTCACAGCGGTCACGGCCGTGGCTGGCGCGAGGCTACTGGTGACCGGCGCGGAGGCTGATCGCTTCCCGGTGGAGGCGCTGCGGCGCACGCCGTTCAAGGACTACGTGGCGCCGGGCTGGCTGCTCGGCTGCCTTGTGGGCGGCAGCGCCACCGTGGCCACGCTCGCCACCCTGCGGGACCCGCGCACGGGCGGGGCGGCTTCGGCGGTGGCCGGTGTCGTGCTGGTCGGGTGGGTGACTGGCGGGCGGTTGCTGCTCGACCTTGCGCAGCGGACGGCCACCGACCGCGTGACCGACTGCGTCTACCTGGCCACCGGCGCCGGGATGGCGGCACTGGGGATCGTCCTGCGCGATCGGACCTGACGGCCGGGTCCGGCGAGACGGCCAAGCCACCGTCCACCTGCCACACTCGTTCCCATGGATGAACAGATGCTGGAAGCGCACATCGCGTTCGAGGTGGCGGCCTGGACCGATGAGCTGACCGATACCCTCGGCACCCACGCCGAGACGGTGTTCACCTGGCTTGACAACGTGTCGCTGGGCAGCGTCTTCAGCGAGGCCGACCTCGACGCGCTGATCGCCGAGGCGCCCATCCCGGACCTGGCCACATCCCTGCTGGCCGCCCATCAGGTCGCCTTCGACGACCAGACCCCCCTCGGCGAGCTGATGGCCCGCGAGGACTACGACCGGGTCGCCGCAACGCTGGCCGGAATGACCGACCTGCATGAGGCGATCGTGGAGCAGATCACCACCAGCGACGTGTACGCCGACCTCATCTCACACGTGCTGTTCAGCGGAATCCAGAGCTACGTGATGGCAGACAGCCCCATCGCCAAGCGGGTGCCAGGGGCAGCCTCGCTGATGCGGTTGGGCCAGAACGCACTGGACACCGCGGCGCCCCGCCTGAGCAAAGGCATCGAGCGCCAGCTGACGGCCTTCGTGGCCGCCAACCTGCAGGACAGCCTGCGGGAGAGCCGCCAGTACCTGACCGACGTCATCGACGAGCAGGCGCTGATCGAGGTGGCCGACGAGCTGTGGGAGCGCAACGCCACCTCCACGGTCGCCGAGATCGCCGCGCTGATTCCTGAGGAGGCACTGACCGAGGTCCTGGCCGCGGGCCAGAACACCCTGGCCCAAGTGCTCAACAGCGCCACCCTGCGGGCGATGCTCCAAGCCGTCCTGGACGAGAACGCGGGGCGCTCTGTGGGCGAGCTGCTCGCCGAGGCCGGGATCACGCCGCACATGGTCGTCAATCATGTCCGGCCCTGGATCCTGCGGGCCGCCGACGACGGGGTGCTGGAGGAGCTTGTCCGGGAGCGCCTCACGGCGTTCTACACCACCTACGAGTGAGTACGGCGCTGAGGAAGCACTGAGCCACCTGCGCCACGCACCCACAGCCTGCCCCGGACTTGTCCGACCCTTCGGTTACGGTCGTTTGGACTGAGCCGAGAGGAGGCGACGGTGGACCACGACAGTCTGGTCGCGCTGCGCCAGCACCACCCGGCGTGGCTGCTGCTCCGAGCGGACAACGCCCCCCTGGTGGCCACGGTCCTGCACCGGATCTTCGTGGCCGAGAACACCCGCACGATCTCCCGGACCGAACTCGCCGAGGCCCTCGACGACGAACTGCACAGGCTCCGGCAACTGGATCCGGCGGCCTACCCCAAGGACGCCCAGGCCTATCTGGCCGACTGGTCGGCGGCCGAACGAGGCTGGCTGCGCAAGTTCTACCCGGAGAACTCAGATGTCCCCTACTACGACCTGACGCCCGCAGCCGAGAAGGCGCTGGCGTGGCTGGCGTCGCTGGGCGAGCGGTCGTTCGTCGGGACCGAGTCCCGGCTGATGACGATGTACTCGCTGCTGCAGCAGATGGTCGAGGGCACCCAGGCCGACCCGGCGGAACGCATCCGCACCCTCGAGCAGCGCCGGGACGCGATCGACGCCGAGATCGAGCGTGCCCGCGCCGGCGACCTCGAGATGCTGGACGACACCGCACTGCGCGACCGCTACCAGCAGTTCACCGCCACCGCCCGTGCACTGCTCAGCGACTTCCGGGAGGTGGAGGACAACTTCCGCCTGCTCGACCGCACGGTGCGGGAGAAGATCGCCGGCTGGCAGGGGCCGCGCGGCCAGTTGCTCGACCAGGTGCTCGGCGAGCGCGACGCCATCTCCGACTCCGATCAGGGGGTGAGCTTCGCGGCCTTCTGGAACTTCCTGATGTCCGCCCAGCGGCAGGACGACTTCGACCGGATGCTCGACCGCGTGCTGGCCCAGCCGGCCCTGCGCGGTGCCGACCAGCAGATGCGCTACGTGGTCAGCGACTGGCTCAAGGCCGGGGACGCGGTGCAGCGCACGGTCGCCCATCTGTCGCGGCAACTGCGCCGGTTCCTGGACGACCAGGCCTACCTGCAGAACCGGCGGATCGCCGAACTGGCCCGCGAGATCGAGGCCGGCGCCCTGACCCTGCGCGACGATCACCCACCGGGACCCTTCACGGTGCTGCCCGGCGTGCGCGCCGACATCAGCATGCCGATGACCCGGCCCCTGCACGACGTGTCCGACCCCGTGGACCTGGTGGACGTGGAGGTGGTCGAGGCCGAGGAGGACGTCGAACTCGACGCCTTGTTCAACTACTTCATGGTCGACACGACCCGGCTGCGAGCGGCCATCGACGAGTCCCTGCAGGCAGCCGATCAGGTGACGCTGCGCGGGGTCATCGACACCCACGGGCTGCCGCAGGGCCTGGCCGAGCTGGTCAACTACCTCAAGATCGCCGACGACGACCCGCGCGGCGCGTTCGTCGACGATGCGACCGAGGCCATCACCTGGGACAGCGACGACGGGCAGGTGGGTGCCGAGATCCCCACCGTGATCTTCATGAGGAGTGGCGATGGATGAGCCGAGGATCGCCGAGGCAGCGGTACCCCTGCTGCGCGGCGTCGTGTACGCGGATTCGCACGCCGCGGCGTGGAACGCCCTGCTGAGCATCCCCAACCAGGTGCGCGACCACCTGTCGGCGCTGGGCGTCGAGGTGGTGATCGACGAGGCGGAGGGGTACGCCTTCCTGCGCAACGCCGAGGCGGATCCGGAGGGCCCCGATCTGCCCCGGCTGGTCTCCCGGCGTCCGCTCACCTACCGGGTCAGCCTGCTGCTCGTGCTGCTGCGCCGCCGCCTGCTCGAACTGGACAGCCAGGGCGACGAGACCCGCCTGATCGTGACCCGTGACGAGGCCGTGGAGCTGGTCCGCACCTACCATCCGGCCCGGTCCAACGAGGCGAAACTGGCCGACGAGGTCGAGGCCGATCTGCGCAAACTCGCCGAGCTCGGGTTCACCCGCTCGCTGCGCGAACAGCCCCACACCTACGAAGTGCGCCGCATCGTCAAGGCGTTCGTGGACGCCCAGTGGCTGTCGGACTTCAACGACCGGGTGCAGGAGTACATCACGCTGGGCAGCCAGTCATGACGCTCGAACTCGACCTGTACGACTCGGCCACCACCGGCTTCCGGCTGCACCGGCTGGAGATCTTCAACTGGGGGACGTTCAACGAGCGGGTCTGGTCGCTGGATCTGGACGGCGACAACACGCTGGTCACCGGCGACATCGGCTCGGGCAAGTCGACCCTGGTCGATGCGATCACCACCCTGCTGGTTCCCCCGAACAAGATCTCGTACAACAAGGCGGCCGGCGCCGAGCACCGGGAGCGGACGGCTTCCTCCTACGTCCTGGGCCACTTCAAGGCCGAGCGCACCGAGTCCAGCGGGGTTGCCCGGCCCGTGGCCCTGCGCGGCACCGGGAACTACAGCGTGCTGCTCGCCCGGTTCGCGAACCTCGCGACGCAGGAGACCGTCACGCTGGCCCAGGTGTTCTGGTTCAAGGACCGCGCGGACCAGCCGTCACGCATCTACGCGGTGTCCGGCGAGGCCCTGAGTATCGCCGAGGACTTCCGCGACGTCGGCCGGGACCTGGCCAATCTGCGTCGTCACCTGCGGGGCCGCGGCAGCAACCTCTACGACAGTTTCAGCAAGTACAGCGCCGACTTCCGGCGGCGGATGGGGATCACCCACCCACAGGCGCTGGACCTGTTCCACCAGACCGTGTCGATGAAGTCGGTGGGCAACCTGACCGAGTTCGTGCGCACACACATGCTCGAGCCGGCCGACGTCGACCCGCGCATCGAGTCGCTGATCAAGCACTTCCAGGACCTCAACCGGGCCCACGACCTGGTGGTCGACGCCCGCCGGCAGGTCGATGCCCTCACCCCGCTGGTCACACGGCTCGACGAGCACGACGCGGTCTCGGCGCAGGCCGACCAGACCCGGGCGGTGCGTGAAGCGCTGTCGCCCTACTTCGCGCTGCGGCGCACCGAACTGCTCACCGAGCGCATCGCCCGCCGGCGCAGCGAGCGGGAGGGGCTGCTCAACCGCAAGGCGGCCGCCGAGCAGAAGATCCGCACCACGCAGCGCGAGGAGCACGAGCTGCTGGCGGCGATCCGGGAGAACGGCGGGGAGCGCCAGGAGCAGCTGCAGTCCGACATCGCCGATCTGCGGGCCAGCCGGGACGCCAAGCGGCACGCCCACGACCACTACGTCGGGCTGTGCGAGCAGGTGGGGGTGGCACCGGCGACCGACGAGCAGTCGCTGGTCCTCCAGCAGCACGAACTCGCGGACCTCAGCGCCGGTCTGACCGGCCAGCGCGATCAGCTCGAGAACTCGGCCACCGAGCAGTCCGTGACCCTGCGCGACGCCCGAACCCGCCTGGACGAGATCGAGACGGAACTCAAGGGGCTGGCCGATCGCAGCAGCAGCATCGACCAGACGATGATCCTGCTGCGGGCCCGGCTGTGCGAGGGGACCGGCCTGGACGCCTCCGACGTCCCGTTCGCCGGTGAACTCCTGCGGGTCTCCGACGAGCAGTGGGAACCGGCCGCGGAACGGCTGCTGCGCGGATTCGCCCTGTCGCTGCTGGTCCGCGACGAGGACTACGCGGCCGTGGCCAAGTGGGTGGATCAGACCGACCTGCGCGGACGGCTGGTGTACTACCGGGTCCGCAGCGGCGTGCGCCTGCCCGCGGTCACCGACCCCCGGTCGCTGGTCCACAAACTCGAGGTGCGCCCGGGGACCGTTTTCAGCCAGTGGCTCGAGGCGGAGGTGCACAAGCGCTTCGACCTGGTGTGCGCCGGCTCCCCCGACGAGTTCCGCAACGAGCGCCGGGCCCTGACCCGCAACGGCCAGATCAAAGGTGGCGGCGAACGTCACGAGAAGGACGACCGGCGCCGCCTCGGCGACCGCCGCTGGTACGTGCTCGGCTGGGACAACGCGGCCAAGCGCCGGACGCTGGAGAAGCAGCGCAGCGAGGCCATGGCCCTGGTGGACCGGCACACGCAGGAGCACGAGGGCATCCGCGCGCAGCAGCGCTCGGCGGACGTGCGCGCCCAGCAGATCGCGGTGCTGATGCAGCCCCGCACCTTCTCGTCGTTGGACTGGCAGAACGACGCTGCCCGCCTGCAGACCGCACGCGACCAGCTCGCTGTGCTGCGGGAGTCCAACGACACCCTCAAGGAGCTCAACCAGCGCCTCTCACAGGTCCAGTCGGAGCTGGCTGAACTGGACTCGGCGCGCGGGACGCTGCTGCAGGACGACGGGAAACTGCTCGGGCAGATCAGCAGCGACGAGCAGGATCTCGAGGAGCTCGCCCGACTGCCGCTGGCCACCGCCGATCAATGCCGGCTCGTGCGGCCCTACGAGCCGGAGAACCTGCAGGTGCGCACCTGCGAGAGCGCGGAGCGGACCATCCGCGCCGAGCTGCAGGCGACCATCGACCGGTTCGACGACAAGGTCAGGCGGCTGAGCACCTCGATCGTGGCGGCGATGGGCGAGTTCCGTAACCAGTGGCCGCTGCAGACCCAGGACATGGACACCGCCGTGCAGGCAGGTGGTGAGTACCGCGCCCTGCTGCAGCAGTTGCTGGCCGACGATCTGCCCCGGTTCGAGGATGCGTTCAAGAAGGCGCTGAACACCCACGCGATCCGGGAGGTGGTGGGATTCCGTACCGCGCTGGAGGTGGCCCGGGAGGACATCAAGCGGCGGATCGGCGAGATCAACGCCTCCCTGCGCGACATCCCCTACCAGCCGCACACCTACATCCGGCTGGAACCGACCGGGACCACCGACGCCGACGTCCGGGACTTCCGGGCGCAGTTGCGCGCATGCACCGAGGACACGGTCACCGGGTCGGCCGACGACCACTACTCGGAGAAGAAGTTCCTGCAGGTCAAGGACATCGTCAGCCGCCTGCAGGGCCGCGAGGGCCGCACCGTGGAGGACAAGCGGTGGACCGCCAAGGTGACCGACGTCCGAAACTGGTTCACGTTCGCGGCCAGTGAGCGGCTGCGCGAGGACGACTCCGAGCACGAGCACTACGCGGACTCCGGCGGCAAGTCCGGCGGCCAGAAGGAGAAGCTCGCATACACGATCCTGGCAGCCAGCCTGGCCTACCAGTTCGGCCTGGTCAGCGGCCGGCAGACCCGCAGTTTCCGCTTCGTCGTGATCGACGAGGCGTTCGGGCGCGGCTCCGACGAGTCCGCCCGCTTCGGCCTGGAACTGTTCCGGCGCATGGACCTGCAACTGCTGGTCGTCACCCCGATGCAGAAGATCCACATCATCGAGCCGTACGTGGCCCATGTGGGCTTCACGCACAACGAGGGCGGGGTCGCCTCGAAGCTGCGCAACCTCACGATCGAGCAGCACCTCGAACTCAAGCGCAAGCACGCGTGGCGGGGGCCGTGAACTGGACGACCGCCGCCGACATCCGCCGGGTCCTGCTCAAGCACTGGGAGTCCGGCCGGCTGCTGACCGGCCGGGTACCGGGCCACACCGGCCTCGAGTTCCCGCTACGCATCGTGTTGCGCCGGCCCCGCGCCGCCGACCTGTCCAGCGACTGGGACGCGGTGCGCCAGTGGGCCGCGGACCTGTTGCGGGCACCCGACCTGCGCATCGAGACCCGGCCGATCGGCCACCGGGTTCTCGGCACCCAGTCGCTGCCGGTGGCGGCCTGGATCGACAGTGCAGACGACGCGCTGCGCCAGATCCACCGCACCCGGCAGGCAGCCCGCTTCGACGAGCTGGTCGCCGCGACACAGCAGACGAACCTGGACTGGGCGGCGCAGCACCCCTTGAAACTGATCGAGATCGGCGAGGACTGGGTCGCTGTCCAGACCGCCGCGGCCTGGCTGCACGAGCATCCCGACCCCGGCATCCACCTGCGCCAGACCGACATCCCCGGGGTGCACACCAAGGTCATCGAGCAGCACAAGCGGGTCATCGCCGATCTGGTCCCCGGCCCCGCAACCGCCGGCAGCGGTTGGTTCGAGCGGCGCTACGGCTTCCGGGTCCCGGACTCGATGGTGCGCTTCCGGGTCCTGGACGACGCACTGTGCCTGCTTCCCGGCGTGCGGGACATGTCGCTGCCCGTGCCGGACTTCCTGCGACTGTGCCCGCCGGCCCGGATCGTGTTCGTGACCGAGAACCTCACGAACTTCCTGTGCTTCCCGTCCGCACCACAGGCGATGGTCGTGTTCGGGGCGGGCAACGAGGCCCCGGAACTGCTGGCCGGCCTGTCCGCGCGCACGGTGGTCTACACCGGCGACCTCGACACGCACGGCCTGGCGATCCTGGACCGGTTCCGGGCCCACCTCCCCCACACTCGCAGCATGCTGATGGATCTGCCGACCCTGCAGTCGCACCGCCGGATGTGGGTCACCGAGAAGACCCAGATCACCCGCGATCTGCCCCACCTGCGGGGCGGTGAGCAGGAACTGTACGACGCGCTGCGGCACAACACCCTCGGCGAACATGTCCGCCTGGAACAGGAACGGATCCGGTTCGGCGATGTGCGGGAGGCGGTGGTCCGCGTAGCGGGTGGCTGAACGCCCGGCGCGGATTGCCGGTGGTGCGCACACCCAGGAGGGGCCGGCGGCGAACCAGATTCACGACTGAACGGCTAGCCTGGACGACACCGCACAGGGGTACCGAACGATGGTTGCCGCGAGGGCGCTCGCGATGCTGGTGGGCCCGTGACCGATGGAGCAGATGCGATGCAGAACGTGACTTTGAACAACGGCGTGCAGATGCCGATCCTCGGGTTCGGGGTCTACCAGATCCCGCCGGACCAGACCGAACGGGCCGTCGCCGAAGCGCTCGAGGCCGGGTACCGGCACATCGACACCGCCGCGGCCTACCGCAACGAAGAGGCCGTCGGCCGGGCGCTGGCCGCCAGTGGTATCCCCCGCGAGCAGTTGTTCATCACCACGAAGATGTGGGTGCAGGACGCCGGTGAGGCAAAGGCGCGGCAGTTGTTCGAACGGTCCCGGGAGAGGCTGGCCGTTGAGTACGTGGACCTCTACCTGATCCACCAGCCGTTCGGTGACTACTACAGTTCCTGGCGAGCCATGCAGAGTCTCTACGCCGAAGGCGCCATCCGGGCGATCGGTGTTTCCAACTTCCACCTCGACCGGCTCGTCGACCTGATCGAGCACAACAAGGTCACCCCGGCGGTGAACCAGATCGAGACCCATCCGTTCTACCAGCGCGCCGCCGAGCAGGAGTTCATGCACGGGCTCGGCGTTCAGATCCAATCGTGGGGCCCGTTCGCCGAGGGCCGCAACAACCTCTTCGGCGATCCGGTCCTCACCCGGATCGGGGCCGAGCACGGCAAGTCGGCCGCCCAGGTGGTGCTGCGCTGGCTCATCCAGCGAGGGGTCGTGGTCATCCCCAAGTCAGT
This sequence comes from Actinomycetota bacterium, assembly GCA_035429705.1. Taxonomy (GTDB): domain Bacteria; phylum Actinomycetota; class Actinomycetes; order S36-B12; family UBA10799; genus JADKAV01. The sequence goes on along the minus strand of DAOMFH010000027.1, from coordinate 2,509 downwards.
GCATCGGGAGCGGATCGAGCAGAACTTCGAGGTCTTCGACTTCGAATTGGCGAGCGAGCAGATGGACCGCATCGCGCGCCTGGACACCGGCGAGTCGGTCTTCTTCGACCATCGGGATCCGGCGGTCGTGTCCCGGCTCGGCGGGCGCAGCTAGCCCGGTCGTCACCGGCCAGCCGGATCCTGCCCGGATGGGCGCGGACCCCTGCCGGCAGGGGCCTACCTCGACTACTTTCAATAGGAGTCCTATGCTTATCTAATGGACGACGGAATCCTCGCCCCCGAACTCGACGTCGCCGAGTGGATCGGCCAGCCGAGCCCACTTGCCGGCCTGCGGGGCAGAGTGGCGCTGATCGAGACCTTTCAGATGCTCTGCCCCGGATGCGTGAGCCACGGACTGCCCCAGGCGAATCGGGTCCAGGCCGCATTCCCCTCGGTGGCCGTGGTCGGCCTGCACACCGTGTTCGAGCACCACGAGGCGATGACACCGCTGGCGCTGCGGGCATTCCTCAGCGAATATCGCATCACCTTCCCGGTCGCGATCGATCGGCATGACGGTGACCTGATCCCGGTGACCATGCGTCGCTACGGACTGCAGGGCACGCCTTCGACCATCCTCATCGACCGACGTGGCCGGGTCCGCCTCACTGCGTTCGGAGTCGTCGACGACCTCCAGTTGGGGGCGCAACTGGGTCAACTGATCGCCGAACCCGACGAGCTGCCCGAAACCGCCGGGACCCCCGCGTCCAGCGCACCTGCGACCGTACCCGCCGCGGGCCCCGTCTGCCAGCCCGACCACGGCTGCAGTTGAGAAACGACCCGCCCCAGAAAGGACCACCGATCATGAGCACCCCTGCCGGCTACACCTACGACGACCCGAGCCTGGCGATGTCCCCGGTCACCCTCGGCGACCTCGCCGACCTGCATGCGTCGGTGCTGTGGACTGAGGCCGACGCGGCGGCCCTGCGAACGGCCGCGCAGATCCTGATTCCGCAGACCGAAGCGATCCTGGACGTCTGGTACGGCTTCGTCGGCGCCAACCCGCACCTGGTGGCCACGTTCGCCGGCGCTGACGGTCAGCCCGACGGCGACTACCTCGCCGCGGTGCGGGGCCGGTTCGGGCAGTGGATCGCCGACGTTTGTCTGCGAGACCATGACCAGACGTGGCTGGCGTACCAGGACGAGATCGCCCGGCGCCACCACCCCGGGGCCAAGAACCGCACCGACGGGGTCGACTCCGCGTCGGGGTACGTCCCGCTGCGCCACCTGCTCGCCCTGATCGTCCCGATCACAGTCACCATCCGCGACTTCCTGGCCACCGGCGTGCGCGACGGGGTCACCGACGAGGCCGGCGTCGAGCAGATGTATCAGGCATGGTTCAAGGCGGTCACGTTGTCGGCCACCCTGTGGGCACGGCCGTACAGTCCTGAACTGTGGTGAGACGACTCGATGAACAGATCCCGGGTCCGGATCCAGGGGTCAGCGGCAAGGTCGTCGCCGCGCTCGACCGGCTCGCGCGGGGTATGCGCGCCCACCGGCAGGCCGTCGCCAGCGCCGCGGGCATCACGGTGCTGCAGGCCGAACTGCTGCGCACGCTGGCCGACGGGCAGCCGCCTGCCGCATTCGCCGGACCACTGGCGACCGAACTCGGGGTCAGCCAGCCCACCGTGTCGGACTCGCTGGCCGCGCTGGAGCGTAAGGGGTACGTCCGTCGGGTGCCGACCCCGCAGGACCGCAGGCGCAGCACCTTCGTGCTCACCGACTCCGGCACCGGATTGGCCGCCGAACTCGCACATCTGGACGAGGTGCTGCTGGACGGGGTTACCCGGCTCGAAGTATCGGACCAGAGCAGGCTGTTCGCGGCCCTGCTGGACCTGATCACCTCCCTGCTCGAGGGCGGGGTTCTGGCCGTGGCCCGGACCTGCCCGACCTGCCGGTTCTTCGAGCAGGGAGCGGCCGGGCCACGCTGCGCCCTACTCCAGGTCGAACTGGCACCGGGCGACCTGCGGGTGAACTGCCCCGACCATCAGCTGAGGGCAACGGACGCAGCGGATTCCCAGAGCGGCCGCCCTGTCTGAGCCACCCTCCCGGCCGGGCCGGATCGCCGCGCCGCCGGCCTGCGCCACGCGGTCCAGGCGATCGCAGCCAAGGAGCACGACCTGTTCCCAGGTAGTGCGTGCTGTAGTACTGCTCTTCGCGCCTGAGGGTGTAGCGCTCGGTGCGTCGTAGCCGGGGTTGGTGTCGGGATCCTTCGATGATGGGAGTTCTGGCACTCCCCTGCGGAAGACCCTCGACATGTCTTGCCGCTACCTGTCTCGCCGATCCTGATGTGACCTCGTTTCGCCGGTGGACGGGTTGGGTCTGGTGGTGACTGGGCAACGCATCGATGCGGGCCGGACGCTGCTGGCACGCGCCGGGATTCCACGATGTGTCGGCTGGCTCATGAACCGCTCGAGTCACGCAACTGGTGACACGACACTGCGCACAAACCCTTGACTCGTATCGAACATGT
>DAOMFH010000026.1:0-14081 GCA_035429705.1 Actinomycetota bacterium | reverse complement strand
AAACCCCCAACGCCGCAACACTCGCGCCCGGCCGGTCAGGCCGCACGTACGACTTGCCCAGCCACCCTGCGTCGCTGTGCCAGAGTTGGTCCATGACACAGTTGCGCGGCGCCAGGGTACTGATCACGGGTGCGGGATCGGGGATCGGCCGCCTCATGGCTCTGGATGCGGTGGCCCGCGGGGCGCACGTCATCGCCTGGGACCGCGACGCGGCGGCGCTGGCCACCCTGACCGGGGTGGACACCGCGGTGGTGGACGTGACCGACCGGGCGGGGGTGTACGCGGAGGCTGCCCGCTGCGGGGACATCGACGTGCTGATCCTCAACGCCGGGGTGGTCAGCGGCCGGCGGTTCCTGGACCTCCCGGACGAGGCGATCGAGCGGACCATCGACGTCAATGTGCTGGGCCTGTTCTGGTGCACCAAGGCGTTCCTCCCGCGCATGGTCGAACGCGGCCGCGGACACATCGTCACCATCGCGTCGCTGGCCGCGGCCACCGCCATGCCCGGCCTGACCGACTACGTGGCCAGCAAGCACGCCGCGTACGGATTCGCCGAGGCGCTGCGCACCGAGCTGGCCGACGACGCGCCGGGCGTGCGCACAACGGTCGTCCTGCCGCAGGTGATCGGGACGGGCATGTTCGCCGGGGCGAAGTCGCCCTGGTTCTTCCCCGAACTGAAGCCGGAGTACGCCGCCACAGCCGTGCTCGACGCGGTGCAGCGGGACAAGCAGCGGCTGCTACTGAACCGCCCGGCGGTGCTGACCGCCTACCTGGTGCGTCCGCTGCCGCCAGCCGTCTCCGACCGGATCTCCCGCTGGGCCGGTGCCTTCGAGGGGATGACGGACTTCCACGGCCGGTCGGTCATCGACGATCCCGCGGATCGGGCATCGCGCTGAACGACGCGGCCAGCGGCACCTTCACATGAACCGCTTCGGGACCGCCAGCAGCACCCGGTAGGACCCGGCCACCGGAACCGCACCGAACGTACTGGAGTCGACCCCTGCCGGGTTGTCGCTGGTGACCGTCATGGACCCATCGCCATGCACCTGCGCGACCCGCTTGACCAGCCAGAACCCGGGCCGCCCGGGGTGCTCGAAGCAGCGCAACTGCCCTGGCTTCGCGCGCCCGCAGTGAGTCGTGATCAGGCCCTGCCCCGCGACCAGGCCGGGCTCCATCGAGCGGTCGGCCACTACGAACCTGCGCAGGGGCAGGGCTCTTCCCGGGGGCACCGCAAGATTGTAGGGTCAAAGAGGAATCCAGCAGAAGGAGGAGCTCATGCTCGCGAGGCTGTTCGGTGCGGCAACCGTTGCCCATGCTCACTGTGACCTGTACTGCGGGGTGTACGACCCGGCGCAGGCCAAGATCGAGGCGGTGTCGGTGGTCAAGATCGCCAAGAAGTACCAGGACTCTGACGACGAGGCCTTCAAGACGCGCTGCGTCATCCTCAAGGAGCAGCGGGCCGAGGAGACCAAGCACCACCTGATGGTCTTGTGGGCCGACTTCTTCGCCCCCGACCACTTCGCCGCGTTCCCGAACCTGCACGAACTGTTCTGGAAGGCGATCCACCAGGCCGGCGAGGCGAAGAAGTCCATGGACCCGGCCGCCGGCGAGCAACTGGTCGGCTACATCGACGAGATCGCCGACATCTTCTGGCAGACGGACAAGGCCAAGCAGATGGGTGTTTACCCGCCGGCCTGATCCCCAAGCAGCACGAAAGCCCCGCTTCAGGCGGGGCTTTCGCTTTGTCGCTCAGATGAACAGCAACTGCGCGCCGTCGGTCAACTCGATGAAGTCCGAGGCGTTGATGATGTCCTCGACGCCCTCGTAGAGGTCGTCCATGTCCACCTTGTTCATGTCCGCGGACATCCGGCATCCCCACAGGTGGCCACCGGCGGCCACGATCTGGTCGAGGAAGTCCCTGACCGGGGGTAGGTCCAGCTCGTCGAGCTGGTCCTTGAGCATCTTCGTGGCCATACCGGTCATGCCGGGCAGCGGCATCATGGCCTGGGGGATCCGCAGCTCGCGGCCCCGGATGGGCATGTGCATGGCGGTGTTGCCCGCGGGGGAGAACTGCAGGTGGTCCATGCGGCTCTCGATGATCATGTCGAAGCCCCAGAACGTGAAGAAGAGATGAGTCTCGACGCCCTCGCCGAGGGCGGCATTCCCGAGGATCAGGCCCGGGTAGACCATGTCCAGGTTGCCCTTGGAGCAGATGATCGCGAGTTTGCGATCGGTGTCGTCGTCGCCGAAATCGGGGATGATCGCGTCAGCCATGGTGATTCCTCCTCACACGCAGCCGTGCGGCTTGGGCAGGCCGGCGACGTACGCCATCTTCCGGGCCGGCTTCTTGGGGAACAGCTGGAACTGCTCCTTGGTGGGGAAACCACCGGCGGTCTGCACCCGGCGGGTCGTGGCGGTCTCGCCCTTCTCCTTGAAGTCCTCGCGCAGCCAGCGGATGAGCTCCCAGTGCCGGTCGGTCATCTCGATGCCGATGTTGGTGGCGAGTTCCTTGGCGATGTCCTCACTCCACTCGTCGTACTCGGTGAGGAACCCTTCGTCGTTGATCTGGACCTCTTGGCCCGCAATCGTGGCGGTGGGCATTTCTACTTCCTTCCTTGGGTGGGTGTCGGAGAGTGCTCCTCGCCGACGGTGTGCAGCATTGCCATGACCTTGGCCAGGCCGCGGCGGGTCTGTGGGTCGCGCATCGACTTCAGCAGCGCGAACAACGATGGCGGTTCCATCGGGGTGTCCTCGACGTCCTGCACGGAACCTGCGGTGCGCTGGACCAGGGCCATGACCTCGGGCTGGGTCATCTCCTTGACGGCGTTGAGGATCGTGACCACGTTGTCGCCGAGCGCCTTGACGTCGTCCTCGGTGAACTCCGTGACCACCCGGTCGGCGATCAGGCTGCCCTGCCGGGCGAACGCGAAGTACCCCTTGTCGTCGGCCACGGCGAGCAGTTCGGTGAGCCGGGCCACCCCGGCCCCGCTCAGTGAGTTCACCGTGTGCAGCAGTTCGGACAGGCTGTCCAGCTGGGCCAGCGCCGCCTCCAGCTTCGGCAGGCTGCGCGCGGTGGTGCGCGCGAACCGGGCCAGGTCCTCGGCGGTGACGTCCTCGCTGAGCTCCTCGAACTCAGCGGTCGCGACGTCCATCGCGCCCCGGGTGACGGGCACCAGGGTCTCAGTCAGTTCGGACCACTTCTCGCGGGCCTGCCGCTGGGCTAGCAGTTCGGCGGCGATGAAGTCCATCTGCTGGCTCATCCGCTCGACGCGTTCGGCCAGTTCCATGGTGGTGGGTTCGGCGGTCATCACAGGTCCCCGGTGTCCTTACCGGCCATGGACATCAGCGCGGGCAGTGGCAGTTCCTTGCCCGGCAGCAGGATGTTCCAGTACATCCAGCGGAACATCACCTTGCCCCAGTGGTTGATCTCGGTCTCCTTGAGCAGCGAGAACGGCCCGACCCCCGGCAGCGGGTACTTGCCCGGCAGCGGCTCGGTCTCGTAGTTGAAGTCGATCAGCAGGCCCTTGCCGTGGCCGGTCTCGATGAAGCAGTTGGCGTGGCCGTCGAAGAACTCGGTCATCTTCAGGCCCTGGATGTGGCGCAGGAAGTTGGCCGGGAACAGGTCCATCGCGAAGTGCGCGACCGAGCCCGCCTTGGACGCCGGGATGTCCGACGCGTCGCCGACGGCGAAGATGTTGTCGTACTTCTTGCTCAGCAGGGTCTGCGGGTCCACCGGGACGTAGTTGAGGTCGTCGCCGAGGTCCGAGCGCGCGATGTAGTCCGCGCCCATGTTCAGCGGGATGGTGACCAGCAGGTCGTAGGGGACCTCCCGCTCGTCGTAGGACAGCAGCTTCTTGTTCTCGGCGTCGACCGACTCGATCATGAAGTCGGGCTCCAGGTGGACCTTGCGCTCGTCGAGCATGTCCCCGAGGTACTTGGAGGCGACCGGCTTGGTGAACGCGCCTTCCAGCGGGGTCACGTAGACGATCTCAACGGCGTCGCGCATGCCCTGCTCGGTGAAGAAGGCGTCGGCCAGGAACGTGAACTCCAACGGTGCGACCGGGCACTTGATCGGCATCTCCGTGATGTGCACGACCAGCCGGCCGCCCTCCCACGTGCGCAGCTTCTCGGCCAGGGCGGTGGCGCCTTCGTAGGTGTAGAAGTCGTGCACCGAACCGCCGAGGTCGTCCTCCATGCCCGGCGTCTGGTCGGGCCGGGGGGTGGTGCCGGTGGCAATGATCAGGTAGTCGTAGCGCAGTTCCTGGCCGTCTGCGAGCAGCACCTTGTTCTCGTCGGCGACGACGCGGTCGATCTCGCCCTTGACCAGGTCGACGCCGGAGGGGATGAAGCGCTTGGTCGGCTTGGTGACTTCGTCGGGCCGGTAGATGCCGAACGGGATGAACAGGTACCCGGGCTGGTAGAAGTGGGTGTCCTGCTGGTCGACGATCGTCATCGACCACTCGTCGCGCGGCAACTGCGGGCGCAACTTGTTGGCTGCCATCGTTCCGGCGGTGCCGGCGCCGAGGATCAGCAGTTTCTTCATCGGTTCTCCTCTTTCGGTGCGCCGGTTGCCGACGCGGTTCGGGACAGGGTGGCTGCGATCCGGGGCAGGGCGTCCAGGACGCGCTGGCGGGACTGGGGGCTGAGGTCGTAGAGGTCGGGTCGCGGCTGGTCGAGCGGGCTGACGCCGCCGGCGAGCACCATGCCGACCAGTTCCCGGCCGGAGCGCACGAACGCCCGGGCGCACTCGAAGCCCAGTTGTCCGGCGCTGAAGTGCGGATCGAAGTCCGGGTCCTCGGCCAGGTGCCGCCACTCGGCGATGCAGGTCGGCAGCACCTCGGGGTCGTCGGCGTGCTCTCGCATCCAATCGCAAGGGTTGGCGATGGGGGTGATGGGGTGCCCGTCCATGTCGGTGACGACCACCATGACGCCGAGCAGTTGTCCGGCGACCTCGGCGGCGGCCGCGGCCACCTTCGGCTCCATCGGCGAGGTGTTGAGCACCTCGGGCTGGGCTGAGACCAGCGCGTAGATCTCGTCAGCCGGGAAGCGCCACTGCTTGCCGACCCGGATCCCGGGCAGCCGGCCGTCCTCCGCCATGCGGTAGACGGTTGAACGATCGATGTGCAGAATCTCCTGCACCTGTCGTGCACTGAGCAGACTATGCATCCGAGTGGATGGTGTCTGCATGGACTGCATGTAATGCAGCATACGCGACGTATGCGGAGTATGCGCATCCGGGGGGCGTGCCGGTCCATCCGGCGGCACTGAGATTCGGACCCGGCCCGGTGCTCACGCACAGTCACGGAGACCGGTGAGGACGCCCCGCTGTTCGTGCGGGAAATCCGCCAGGGCGTCCTTGGCCGTGCCACGGGCCGTCCCGATCCATTACGTTTCCGCTCATGCGCAGCCGATGGATGGTCCTTCTCGTTTCCCTGCTCGTCGCCCCGGCGCTCGTCTTCGCGTCGGCTCCGGCCAGCGCGGCGACGCCGAGCATTCGCAGTACGAGCCAGTACCAGGCTCTGAAGGCCTACGTCTCCCAGCTCAACGCCAAGAAGGGCCAACCGCAGACCCCGGCACAGATCAGCCGGTACCGCAGTGAACTCTCCAAGCACCGCGCCAAGACTGCGGCCAAGGTCCGGGCCCTCTATCAGGACCAGTTGAGCAAGGCCAAGCAGCGCCGGGATCAGCGCAAGGCGAAGGTGGTCGTCCTCAAGCAGCGCCGCAACCAGCAGGTCGCCCAGTTGAAGGGTGCGTTGCAGGCCCGGCTCAACGCGATCGCCGCGGATCGCCGTGCGGCGCTGGCGCGCATCAACTCCAGGTACGCCGCCCAGGAGCAGAGGCTCAACAAGCAGTTGACGAAGGCCCGCAAGAAACTGGCCAAGGCCACGAACCCGGTGGTCAAGCAGAACCTGCGCGAGGAGATCAGCGCCCTGCAGAGCCAGCTCAATACCCTGAACCAGGAGCAGCGCGCCGACCTGAACGTCGCCAACAACAAGTACGACGCGCGGGCAGAGGCCGCGCGCGAGAACTACGCGGAGCGGATCGACGACGCCACCGAGAAGGCCGACGCGCAGATCCAGAACCTGCAGACGCGCCTGCGGCAGCTGTACCAGCAGTCGAAGGAGAACGCCCAGCAGCGCCGGGCCGACGAGTTCGCGCTGGTGAAGTCCAAGTACGACGAGGGTGTGGGCTACATCGACCAGATGCAGGTGGAGGGTAGCTAGCGACTCTTAGCGACTCCGAGGGAAGCCGCCCCTGAATGGTGCTTCGCGCGGACCTTGAGTGTTGCGGCGTTGGGGGTTTGGGGCACGGCGAACCAGCAACCGTGCGCCAGTCGCGGGCTGATTGACAACGGCGCGGGGGCGCGGGGAGCCGGACGGACAGAACCGCAGTCGCGGGGACGCACCGCGGGACTTCAGATGGCCACCGACGGGGTTCAACCCCCACGGGCAGCCGTGCGGCGACGACTGGCCACGCCAGCGCCTACAGCACTTGCCGGACCCCGGGGATCTGCACCAGCAGCCAGGCCAGTGCGTAGGAGCCGGCCACGCCGGTGACCGCCAGCACGAGGGCCTTCAGTTCGGCCGGGGCGCTGATCCCGCGCAGCGCGTAAGCCGTGCCGATGAGCACGAACCCCTGCACGATGAACGCCGCGTAGCAGGTGCGGTTGAGCAGTGCATCCCCCCGGTAGCGGCCGTTCAGGCGCCGCTGGGCCACCCACGCCAGCCACACCGGACCGCAGATCGTCAGGGGTGCCTCGATCACGGCGAAGGCCGCGGCCAACGGGTTCCACCCGCCCAGCGCATCCGGAATCCGGTCAGTCAAACCGGCGCCGAGCAGGAGCGCAGCCATCGCCGCCAGCGCCAGCAGTGACACCGCCCGGCACTGCCGGGCAAGGCGTTCGGGCACCTTCTCCAGCCACCCCGCCCGCCACGCGACCACACCCAGGCCGAAGGCGGCGATACACGCCGGCCACTCCCAGAACTGCAGGTCCGAGCGTCCCGCCTCGCTGCCGTACGGATAGACCAGGCGCACGAGGAACGAGCAGGGCGCGACCACGGCCACGGTCACAAGCAGGCCGGAGAAGGTGATCCGGGTCCACCGCGGGCGGCGCCGGGGCCGCAGGGCGACCCAGGCGGCGTAGGCCAGCGAGTAGATCAGCAGTACCCCGACGAACCACAACGGGCCGGTGTCCAGGGCCTTCTCCGCGCCGAGGTACTCCTCGGTCCAGGACCCGGGTGCGGCCCCGAGCGGATGCTCGAGCAGGTAGGTGAGGGTGGGTTCCAGCAGGAGCACGAACACCGCGAAGGGCACGCCGAGGCGCAGCAGGCGGTCGCGGGCGAACCGGCCGACCCCCTTGTGCGCCACCGACCCGGGGGTGAGCAGGCCGGCGACCAGGAACAGCAGTGCGATCAGGAAGAACCCGAACGGCGCCACGAGGATGAACAGCACGCCCTCGGTCGCCGGGTGCAGGGTCACCTCGCGGTACTCGGTGTACGTCCAGACCTCCACCGTGCCCGCGTAACTGAGGACGCCATGGATGGCGATGATCAAGGTGATCAGCAGAACCTTCAGGTTGTCGACCCAGACCTGCCGAAGGTGTTCCCCATCCGCCCCGCGTCCCCTGATGGCGGGGTCAGGCTGTCCGTGCGTGGCTCGCGCCCCCACGTCTTCAGTGTGCGCCGGGTGGCGGGGGACTACAACTCGCCGGCCGCCGCCCGGAACGCCCGGAGCAGGTCCGCACTGAACAGCACGAATGTGGCCTCCTGCACGCTGGTCCCGGCCATCGCCTCCCGCACCGTGCGAACCGCGATTGCAGCCGCCTCGGCGACCGGGTACCCGAAGATGCCGCAACTGATCGCGGGGAAGGCGATCGTGCGCAGATCGTACTCATCGGCCAGTTGGATCGAGTTCCGGTAGGCGGACGCCAGCAGCCCGGCCTCGCCGTGCCCGCCGCCGTGCCACACCGGCCCGACGGTATGGATGATGAAGTCGGCCGGCAGGTCGAATCCGGGCGTGATCCGGGCCTGGCCGGTCGGGCAGGGAGCCACCGCCCGGCAGGCGGCCGGTAGTTCCGGGCCGGCCGCCCGGTGGATCGCCCCGTTGACGCCGGACCCGTCCGAAAGCGCCTCATTTGCGGCATTAACGATTGCGTTGGTAACAATCTCGGTGATATCCCCCTGGATCAACTGCAGCATGCGCGAACCGTACCCCGGGACCGGTAGGTTCCGCGCTATGGCTACGAAGAAGAAGTTCGAGTTCCCCAGCGCCGTGACGACGCTGGTGATCGTCAACATCCTCGTGTGGGGCGCAGCCGTCTTTCTGCCGTCCGGTCGCTACCAATTGGATGCTGAAGGCTCGCCGATCCCCGGCACGTTCGAGACTGTGCCCTCACCGCTGGAGGGCTGGGCCAGCGTCCAGCAGTTGCTGCTCGCACCGATCAACGGCATCTACGGTCTGCTCAACCCGCAGACCGACATCGTGGACACCGAGACGGTCGGCCGGGTGTTCGGCCAGATCGGCATCATCGTGTTCATCATGGCGATCGGCGCCTTCATTTCCGTGAGCTTCGCGACTCGCAGCCTGGACGTGGCCGTGGCCGGCCTGGCGCACAGACTGCAGTCGAAGGGCTGGCTGCTCATCACGTCGGTCATGGTGCTGTTCTCGCTGCTCGGTTCCACGATGGGCTTCTCGGTGGAGACGCTGGGGTTCTACGCGCTGTTCATCCCGCTGATGGCCGCGATGGGTTACGACCGGCTGGTCACCGCCGCCATGATCATCCTGGGAGCGCTCGTCGGCGTGATGGGCGCGACCGTCAACCCGTTCTCGATCGGGGTGGCCGCCGGGGAGGCCGGGGTCTCCATCGGCGAGGGAATCGGCCTGCGACTGCTCCTGTGGGTGCTGCTCACCGCGATGGCGATCGGGTGGGTCCTGCGCTACGCGGCGAAGATCCGCAAGGATCCGTCCGCCTCGCTGGTCGGCTGGGAGGAGCCGGAGGAGGAGACGACCACCGACCAGATGGCCCACGACGTCGAGCAGCCCGAACTCTCGCGGACCCTGACCGGTACCCAGAAGTGGGTGCTGGTGATCACGGTCTTCGCCTTCGCGCTGATGATCTTCTCGGTGATCCCGTGGTCGTCCATCTTCGGCAGCACGACCGGGGCGGCCGACTACTACGGGACGCACGAGACCACGACTGCGCCGTATTGGTTCGAGCTCAACTGGTGGTTCCCGCAACTGTCCATGCTGTTCCTCCTCGCGTCGCTGGCGGTCGGCCTGGTCGCCCGCATGAACGAACGCGAGATCGTGCGCCTGATCGGCGTCGGCGCCTCGGACATGATGGGCCCGGCGATGGTTGTGTCGCTGGCCGGTGGTGTCTCGGTGATCATGAACAACACGCAGACCCTGGACACGATCCTCAACTCGATGGAACAGCTGGTGGCCGGCGCGTCGGCCGGGGTCTTCGCGGTGGTGACGATCCTGATCAACATTCCGCTGGCCTTCCTCATCCCGTCGAGCTCCGGGCACGGCGCGCTGGCGATGCCGCTGCTCGCGCCGCTGGCTGACTTCGCCGGCGTCGCCCGCTCCACGACGATCACCGCATGGATCATGGGCCACGGCCTGACGCTGCTGTGGGCGCCCACCAGCGTGGTGCTCGTCGGCGGGCTGGCGATTGCGAAGGTGGGCTACGACAAGTACCTGCGGTTCGTCTGGCCGCTGCTGGTCGGGTTGTTCGTGGTGTCTGGCGCGGTGCTGGCACTGGCTGCCTCGATGGGCTGACCGCGCGATCGACGATGATTGGGCCAGGAGGTTGGAAATGAAGGTCCTGATGATCGTCAACGGGTCGGCCTACGGGATGGACTCCACATACAACGCCGTACGGCTGGCGGCTTCGATGGCCAAGCGCGACGGTGTGGTGGTGACCGTGTTCCTGATGGGTGACGGGGTCACCGTCGCCATGTCCGGGCAGAAGACCCCGGACGGGTACTACAAACTCGACCGCATGCTGGGTGGCGTAATCCGCGCAGGCGGGGCGATCCTGTGCTGTGGCACGTGCATCGACGCGCGGGGCATCGCCGAGGACATGCTGATCGACGGTGCGCGCCGGTCCACGATGGAGGAACTCACCGACCACACGCTGGCCGCCGACAAGGTGCTGGTGTTCTAGCCCGACCAGGGCCGATGGGGGCCTTGGGATTGCGGGGGAGTGCACGGGGGCGCCCCGTGCTGACTCCTGGGTGACCGAGGTCAGGCGCGGGAGCGGTGCGGGACGGGGCGAATGCCCGCGACTGGCGCACGGTTGTCAGGGTCCGCTTCGCGAATGTTGCGGCGTTGGGCTTTGCGCAAGATCAAACCCTCAACCGTGCAGCAGTCGCGAACACCGTGTGCAGTCGCAGTCGTGAAGAGTGCCCACCGCGGCACGCCGGTGTTCGCCATCACAGGCTCCGACGTGGCGCACTGGACCGCCGACCAGGCCATCCGCGCGGGACCAAGCCCTCTCGCCCGGCATGCGAAAGGGCCCCGGGGCTGATCCCTGGGGCCCTTTCGTCAAGTCTCTACTTACGCGGAGCCTTCGAGTCCGGAACGAGCGCGGACTTCTTCTCCACAGCGTCGTTCAGGTGCGCCTTGTAGATGCTGTTGTTGATGTTCAGCTGGTTACTCGTGTCGCCACCCTTGTGTCCGTACATGCTCTTTCACCTCCTCGAAGTTCGGTACTCGTTCAATATACGTGTATGCGCATATCCTTGTGAAGTCGGGGGCCCGTGATGCGCATCACAGATGCCTACTTCACCCGAACGGCGGATTGCAGGTCGTCGATGGTGAACGGGCCGAACCCCTGCCGATCCTCCACGTAGTGCAGCATCGCCACGGAGAACACCGCCCGCAGTGCGCTGATCAGCACCTGCGCCAGGATCACCACCACGACTCCCAGGGTCGCGACCGGGACACCCAGGGCGGGGGTGCCGGCCGCCGCGATGAAGAACCCGACCACGGCGAACAGGATGCCCGGCAGTACCGCGACCAGGCCGATGATCCCGCCGATGCGCACTCCACCTGCGATCTGCATGCCCCAGGTCTGCCGGATCACGCTGACCGATTCCTTGATGGCCGCGCCCGGACCCTTGCCGCGCAGGATGATCAGGGGCAGGACGAAGAACGTGACGACCGACCAGGCCACCGCCAGCAGGGACGCGATCAGCAGTCGCAGGATCGTCACGATGACGTTGTTGTTGTCGCCGCCCCGGATGGCCGACAACAGCCAGCCGACCAGCGTCTGGATCGCCGCCCAACCCAGCAGCGCCGGAAGTCTGCGCATCGCGGCGCTCAGCCCCGCCCCGAACGAACTGTCCCGCCCCTGCAGTTCCTCGTCGGCGCACTTGACCAGCCCGCCCATGCAGATCTGGGTGATCAGCGTTGCGGCGTAGGCGGCCAGTATCAGGATGAGCACGCCGACGACCAGGGTGCCGGTCGACACCTGCGTGTCCGCGGCGGACTGCTCGACAGTGCTCCAGCCCAGTGCGGCGATCCCGGCGCCGCCGATGATCAGCACCGCGACGATCGCCAGAACCGCGCCGGCCACCGGGAACAACAGCATGTAGGGGTTCTCCTTGACCACCGCCCATGCCCGCCGGGTGACGTCGCGGCTCTGCCGCCAGGAACCTCGTGCCATGGTCGCCTCCTTGATGGTCGTCGTCACAGAGTAGGACCTCGGTAGCCTGCTGAGGTGCTCGGCGCGCTGGTCTGGTCGGTGATCGCCGTGACGTGCGGAATCCGGCTGTGGGTGGTCTGGGGCAGCTTCTTCTGGCAGGACGACTACGTGCACATCTGGACTGCGTGGAACGAACCGGCCGGTGACCTGATCCTGCGCAACTGGAACGGGCACCGGGAGCCGGCCGCCCTGGCGGTGCAGTGGCTGCTGGCCCGGGCGGCGCCGCAAGTGTGGTGGCCGGCGGCTTTGGTGCTGAGCCTGCTGGCCGTGGCCACGACCGTCGGCTTCTGGCTGATGCTCAAGCGCTGGGGCGGGGTGACCCCGGGTACAGCGGGTGCCGCGATCCTGTTCGCGGCATGGCCCGCGACGATGGTGCCGCAGGCATGGCTGTCGGCGGGCTTGGAACTGGTGCCGTTGGCCCTGCTGTTCGCAGCCGGGATCCTGCTGGCCCGCCCCCGCCGCTGGACGCCCTGGGCGGTGGCAGGTCTTGCCGCGCTGGCGTGGTGCTTCCATGAGCGGGCGGTCTACTTCCTGCCCGTGCTGCTGGCGATCGCCGTGTTCTACTCGGGCCGTCGCGCCTGGCACGACAACGTGGCCTCCTGGCTGGCGCTGGGCGGCGTCACCGTCGTGGCGGTGGGCCTGCGGCTGGGTGACGACCTGACCGGACGGGCGGCGGGCGCCAGCGTCCCGGGGGCCATGTGGTCGGCTGGGCCCGGTTCGCTGCTGCGTTCGGTGGCCGGCTGGCTGCCGTTCGAGGCGACGCGCACGGTCGTCCCGGTGGTGGCCGGGCTGTCTGCTGTGGTGTTCGTGATGCTCTGGATGGCGCTGCTGCTGGTTGGGCTCTCGGTGGCGCCGGCCCGGACGCTGCTGGTGGCCGGTGTGGTGGCCGGCTTCTTCGTGGTGGAGGCCCTGTCGTTCGTGTGGCTGCGCGGGGGGTTCGCGGGTCCCGGTCTGGCGGCCGATCCGCGGTTCACGCTGGTCACGGGCATCGTCCTGTTGGCCGGCCTGGGCTCGTTCGAGATCACCTATCGGCCCGTTGTGTGGGTCGCCACGGGTCTGGCGGCGGTGGGCTGCTGGAGCCTGCTGCGGATCGGTCAGGCCGAGGATCCCGGCCGGGCGTGGCTGGCTGCAGCCCACCGCCTGCCGCCGGGTGCGCAACTCGCGGCGACGCCCAGCCCGCCGGCGATGCTCTCGCACTTCTTCTTCAGCACTCAGCCTCCGGTGTACGAACTTGGCACTACGCGCACGCTGTTGCAGGTGGGTCCCCAGCCGGCGTCGTTCCCGCAGCGCAGCACCTCACCGCTGCAGATCGACGAGCAGGGAGTCATCGGCCCGCTGCGTTTCACCCCGCTGGTGGTGGCCGAAGGACGGCAGTGCGGGGTGGCCGTGGTCCCGCGGTTCGACACCGGGGTGCGGGTCGTGCGGTTGGGTGCGCTGTACGTCTTCCCGCCGCCGGGTCCGATCGCGCCCGTTCCGATCCAAGGATGTGTCGATTCGGTCGAGGTGGGCATTCCGGGTCGGTAGGGGTCGGCGCCCGGGCGTGGGTTCGCGGTGAGAGGCTGAATCCATGAAGCGTTGGATCGCGGCCGGTGCCGTGGCGGTGGCCGGGGCGATGGCCGTTCGCAGGGGGCTACGCACGATGCCGCAAGCGTTCCCGCCGTTCGCCGCGGACGTGCCGCCAGTGCAGTATGCGCCCGTCCCGGCCGACCTGCCGGAGCCGGTCGCCAGGTACCTGCAAGTCGTGGCCGGCGACCGGCTGCCGTTGCTGAACACCGCTGTGATCACTGGCCGGATGTCGATGAGATTGGCCGGGCCGGCCCTGCCCGGCCGTTTCCGGTTCGCCCACATCGCGGCCGAGGGTTACCGCCACTACATGGAGATCGTGCCCTTCGGGCGGCGGGTCATGACCGGCCAGGAGTGGTATCTGGACGGCCACGCGAGACTCGACCTGCCAACCGGCACCGTGTCGGATCAGCCGAGGATCGACCAGGCGGCGAACCTGAGCATGTGGGCCGAATACGTGTGGCTGCCCTCGGCGCTGGTCGACCCGCGCGTGACCTGGGAGGCGATCGACGCGGTCAGCGCCCGCATGCGGGTGCCCGGCGACGACACCCTCGTGGTGTTCTTCGACGAGGCGAGCGGCCTGATCGACCGACTGGAGGCCCTTCGGTGGCGGGCCGCCGGGGACGACGAGCCACTGCGCTGGGTGACCCGCATCCACGCCTGGACCCGTATCGACGGGATCGGCGTGCCGGCGGTCGCGTCGCTGCAGTGGGGCGACCAGGCGCAGCCGTGGCTCAAGTTGAGTCTGGACGAGGTCGTCTGGAACGCGGATCTGCGCGACTACCTGTCCGCCAGCGGGGCGTGAGCC
>DAOMFH010000025.1:0-14450 GCA_035429705.1 Actinomycetota bacterium | reverse complement strand
GGCACGGCCCGATCAGCCACGAGCACGCCGACCGGCTGGGCGCCAAGCCCCCCAAGCCCGAACCCCCCGAGCAGCCGGGTCCCGATCCCGCCGCGCGGCCGCGTCCCGAGTACACCGAGGCCACCGTGCTGCACCCCCCGGGCCCCTCGCCGCACTACCGGCCCAGCCCCGCCCTGGCCCGCTACGTGAAAGCCCGCGACCGGCACTGCCGGTTCCCCGGCTGCCGGCGCCCGGCGGTCAACTGCGACATCGACCACCTGGTCCCCTGGCCGGACGGGCCGACCAGCGCGTCGAACACCGCCGCACTGTGTAGACGGCACCACCGGATCAAGACCCACACCAACTGGCAGGTCAAAGCCCTGCCCGGCAACACCCTGGAATGGACCAGCCCCCGCGGGCATACCTACCTGACCACCCTGCACGACCCATAACCCCCAACAGTCCCGTAGCACGGGCCGGCACCCCGCCGGACCGCACTGCCGCACGCCCATCGGGGTGGTCCAGGCATGCGCGGCCCCCGCCGCCGCTGTCACTCCAAGCGCGGGGGCCAGCGCCCCTACGACAGTTCGCGGGCGGCGCAGTCCGTGTCGTCCCCCTCTGCGAGACTTGTCCAATGGACTTCAAGGTTGCTGACCTATCCCTGGCCGCCGCAGGCCGCGACCAGATCCGCCTGGCCGAGCACGAGATGCCCGGGCTGATGGCGATGCGCGCGCAGTACGGCGGATCGCAACCGCTGCGCGGGGCGAGGATCACCGGATCGCTGCACATGACCGTGCAGACCGCGGTGCTGATCGAGACTCTCGTGGCGCTCGGCGCGGAGGTCCGGTGGGCCTCCTGCAACATCTTCTCCACACAGGACGAGGCCGCCGCGGCGATCGCGGTCGGCCCGGACGGAACCCCCGAGAATCCCCTGGGTGTCCCGGTGTTCGCCTGGAAGGGCGAGACGCTGGCGGAGTACTGGTGGTGCACCCGCCAGGCCCTCGCCTGGCCGGGCGCCGATGGACCCAACATGATCCTCGACGACGGCGGGGACGCCACGTTGCTGATCCACAAGGGGGTGGAGTTCGAGAAGGCCGGGGAGGTGCCCGAACCGGCCGGGGACGGCAGCGAGTACGACGAGGTGCTCAAGCTGCTGACCGAGATGCTCGCGGAGGACCCGCAGTACTGGACGACGCTGGCCAATGAGATCAAGGGCGTCACCGAGGAGACCACCACGGGGGTGCACCGCCTCTACGAGATGCTCAAGGACGGCAGTCTGCTGTTCCCGGCGATCAACGTCAACGACTCGGTCACCAAGAGCAAGTTCGACAACAAGTACGGGTGCCGGCACTCATTGGTCGACGGCATCAACCGCGCCACGGATGTGCTGATCGGCGGCAAGGTCGCGGTTGTCTGCGGCTACGGGGACGTCGGGAAGGGCTGTGCCGAATCGTTGCGCGGGCAGGGCGCCCGGGTGATCGTCACGGAGGTTGATCCGATCTGCGCCCTGCAGGCCGCCATGGACGGGTACCAGGTGGCCACCCTCGATGACGCTTTGGATGTGGCCGACATGGTCATCACCGCCACCGGGTGCGTCGACGTGGTGACCGCCGAGCAGATGCAGCGGATGAAGGACAAGGCGATCCTGGGCAACATCGGCCACTTCGACAACGAGATCGACATGGCCGGGCTGGCGAAGGTGCCCGGGGTGACGGTCAAGGAGATCAAGCCGCAGGTTCACGAGTGGACCTTCCCGAACGGTCAGTCCATCATCGTGCTGTCCGAGGGACGTCTGCTCAACCTCGGCAACGCCACCGGGCACCCGAGCTTCGTGATGAGCAACTCCTTCACCAACCAGGTCCTGGCGCAGATCGAACTGTTCACCAAGCCCCAGCAGTACCCGGTGGGCGTCTACATGCTGCCCAAGCACCTCGACGAGGAGGTGGCGCGCCAGCACCTGGCCGCGCTGGGGGTCGGCCTGACCACATTGACCGAGGAGCAGGCGGCCTACCTGGGGGTGCCGGTGGCGGGACCGTACAAGCCCGACTACTACCGTTACTGATCTGTCGTACAGAACGAGGGGAACCGCATGACCAAGCGCCTGTTCACGTCCGAGTCCGTGACCGAGGGGCACCCGGACAAGATGGCCGACCAGATTTCCGACACCATCCTGGACGCGATGCTCAAGGACGACCCGAAGAGCCGGGTGGCCGTGGAGACCTTCCTAACCACGGGCCTGTGCGTGGTAGGCGGCGAGGTCACCACCTCGACCTGGGTGGACATCCCCGAACTGGTCCGCGAGACCGTGCTGAACATCGGCTACGACTCCTCCGAGAAGGGTTTCGACGGCAAGTCCTGCGGCGTGTCCATCGCGATCGGCAAGCAGTCGCCCGACATCGCCGCCGGCGTCGATGACGCGTTCGAGGAGCGCGTCGGGCGCAGCGGCGACCCGCTGGACCTGCAGGGCGCCGGCGACCAGGGGCTGATGTTCGGATACGCCTGCGACGACACCCCGGAACTGATGCCCCTGCCGATCTCCCTGGCCCACAAGCTCGCCCAGCGGCTCACGGAGGTCCGCAAGAACGGCACGCTGCCCTACCTGCGCCCGGACGGCAAGACCCAGGTGACCATCGAGTACGACCAGGACCAGGCCGTGCGGCTGGACACGGTGGTGCTCAGCACCCAGCACGCCCCCCGGATCGACCTGGAGAATCTGCTCACCCCGGACATCCGCGAGCACGTCGTCGACCCGGTGCTGGCCGAACTCGACCTGGCCACCGAGGGGTACCGGCTGCTGGTCAACCCGACCGGCATCTTCGAGATCGGCGGTCCACAGGGTGATGCCGGACTGACCGGGCGCAAGATCATCGTCGACACCTACGGCGGGATGGCCCGCCACGGCGGCGGCGCCTTCTCCGGCAAGGACCCGTCCAAGGTGGACCGCTCCGCGGCGTATGCCATGCGCTGGGTGGCCAAGAACGTGGTCGCCGCCGGTCTGGCCAAGCGCTGCGAGGTGCAGGTGGCGTACGCGATCGGCGTGTCCCACCCGGTCGGGCTGTTCGTATCGACGTTCGGCACCGGGACGGTTCCCGACCAGCAGATCCAAGACGCGATCTCGCAGGTGTTCGACCTGCGTCCCGCGGCGATCGTCGCCGAACTCGACCTGCTCCGCCCGGTCTTCGCCCAGACCGCCGCGTACGGGCACTTCGGCCGGGAGCTTCCCGACTTCACGTGGGAGAGCACGCACCGCGCCGACGCCCTCACGCGGGCTGTGCGGGGCTGATCCCGGCACGCCCCCGGGGCTGCTCCCACGGGGCTGCTAGTCCAGGCCCGAGGCGCCCTTGATCGCCTGCTCGAAGGCATCGAGGTCGGCGACGGTCAGCGTGAGCGCCGGGTGAAGGATGATCCCCGACGGGTCGAGGATCTTCACGGGTTGCTTGAACTCCACGCAGATCCCGCCGGCGGTGGTGGTGCCGAATGTCGCACCCCGGTCGGCGAAGGAGCCCCGCGCGCCGATGGCCTTGACCGCGGAGTACGGTCCGGTGCGCTGGACGCACGCAATGTTGCGCACAGATGTCCGGCAACGCCACGGCCCGAAGCGCGCGTCGAGGGTCTTCTCGCTGACATCGACTTTCGCAGTCAGCGGTGTGACTCCGATCGCGGCCAGCGCCGGAAGATACTTCTTCTCGAAGGCGAAGTCGAAGCGCACAGTGCAACCGTATCCCCCCGGCATGGCAAGGTGAACCCCATGAGTACGCAGGGTCCGCTGTTCCTGCGTGCAGATCCCCCCACCGATCCCCACGACGCCAGGCGGACCAACCGCAGCCGGGTGCTGCACTCACTGATCATGCACGGGCCCGCCTCGCGGGCCGAACTTTCCCGCCGGCTCGGCCTGAGCCGGCCCACGATCTCGGTGATCGCCAACGAACTGCTCACTTCCGGAGTGCTGGCCGAGGGGGACCGGATCTCCAGCGGCGGCGCCCCCGGGACGCTGCTGGAGATGGCCAAGGACGGTGCTATGACGATCGTCGCCGACCTTGCCGTGCCGCGACGACTGCGGATGGCCGCTGTGGCGATCAACGGCGAGGTCGTGACCCACCACATGGTCGAGGTGGACGAAGCGGTGGATGCGCTGCCGGCGATCGTGGCGTTCGCCGAGCGGCTGGAACCTGACTCGGCCCTCGGCGTGGTCCTGGCCGTACCCGACTGGGTCGGGCCCAATGGGGAGTGGGCCGGCAGGAGCGGCCACGCGACCGACGCCGAGCTGGCCCCAAGCCTGCGACAGAGACTGCGCAAACCCGTGTTCGCCGTGAACGCCGTGGATGCGATGACCGTCGCGGACATGCGCGACAGCCCGGCCGACCGTTCCGCCCTGGCCTCGATCGTCGTGGCCGAGCAGATCGGAATTGGACTGGTGCTGAACGGCCGCTTGTTCGCAACCCGGCAACCAGGCGAGGGCGATCTCACCCACATCGCACCGGGTACGCCTGGTCCCACCTGCCCGGAGTGCGGGCGGATGTGCCTACGGCGCCAGGTAATGGCCCTGGGCACTGGACTCAAGCCGGAGGCCCGCGAGTCAGCCGCAGCGGCCCTGGCCGCGGTCACGGCACCCGTGATCGCCACGGTAGGCCTGCAGGAGGTGGTGCTGGCCGGGCTGCCAGGTGCATTCGCCGACGACCTTGCCGACCGGACCCGGGCGGGCCTTGCGCTGCGACTGCCGGCCGAGCGTGTTCCGGTAGTACGGGCCTCCCGAAGGGGGCCGGATGCGGTAATGCTCGGGGCCGCGGCCTTGATGCTGTTCCGCCATCTGGGCTGACGTTCGGGGTGGGGGTACGCGGCGGCGGCCTCACCAGGAACTGTGCAGGGGCCGTCCCTCGGCGTAGCCGGCCGCTGACTGGATCCCGACCTGGGCCCGGTCCGCGAACTGCTCGACGCTGGCGGCCCCGACATATGTGAACGCGCTGCGCACGCCGCTGATGATCTCATCGACGAGGCTCTCCACACCGGGGCTCGCGGAGTCGAGGAACATCCGCGAACTGGAGATGCCCTCCTCGAACAGCGCCTTGCGCGCGCGGTCGAAGGCACTGTCGCCGGCGGTGCGGTTGCTCACCGCCCGGGCGGAGGCCATACCGAACGACTCCTTGTAGGGGCGGCCGTCCGGGCTGATCTGGACGTCGCCGGGGGACTCGTGGGTTCCGGCGAACCACGAGCCGATCATCACGGCACTGGCGCCCGCGGCCAGCGCCAGGGCGACGTCGCGAGGGTGCCGCACCCCACCGTCAGCCCACACATGCTTACCGAATTCCCGCGCTGCGGCTGCGCACTCCAGGACCGCGGAGAACTGTGGGCGTCCCACGCCGGTGCGCATGCGGGTGGTGCACATGGCCCCCGGCCCGACGCCGACCTTGACGATGTCGGCCCCGGCCTCGATCAGTTCGGTGGTGCCGGTCGCGGTCACCACGTTGCCGGCCACCACCGGCACCGGCTGCGGGCCGATCGCCGCGAGTGCCTCCAGCATCCGGTCCTGATGGCCGTGTGCGGTGTCCACCACGAGCACGTCGATGCCGGCGGCCACCAGCGCCTTGGCGCGCATCGCCACGTCGCCGGTCACGCCCACCGCCGCCCCGACCCGGAGCCGGCCAGCGGAGTCCACCGCCGGCTGGTACAGGGTCGAGCGCAGCGCACCCTGCCGGGTCATGATCCCCACCAGGCGGCCGTCGGCGCTCACCACGGGCGCGAACCGTCGGTTCTCGGCGTGCAGGAGGTCGAAGGCCTCACGGGGGGTGACGCTGTCCGGCAACATGAACAGATCGCTGCTCATGACCTGGTGCACCTGCGCGAACCGGTCGGCCCGCTCACAGTCGTGTTCGGTGACCACCCCGATGGGAACCCCGTCCTCGACGACGATCGCGGCACCGTGACTGCGTTTGGGGATGACCGCCAGGGCCATCCCGGTCGTCTCGGTCGGGGCAAGGGTGGCCGCG
Source organism: Actinomycetota bacterium (assembly GCA_035429705.1). Classification (GTDB taxonomy): domain Bacteria; phylum Actinomycetota; class Actinomycetes; order S36-B12; family UBA10799; genus JADKAV01. Next base: position 8,487 of record DAOMFH010000025.1, on the reverse strand, counting down.
GTCTCGAACACGGTGTGGCGCTGCTTCACCCAGGACACCACGTCCGACACGACGTCTGTGGGAATGTCCTGCGGGATGACCGCCAACCCCCCGCGGCGGGCGATGGTCTCGGCCATCCGGCGTCCGGCCACGGCCGTCATGTTCGCGGCCACCACCGGGATGGTCATCCCCGTGCCATCCGGCACCGTGAGGTCCACATCGTGCCGGGACGACATCGACGAGCGGTTGGGGACCAGGAAGACGTCGTCGTAGGTGAGCTCGTACGGCGGGCTGTCGAGGAAGCGCACGCATCGAACCGTACGCCCTCCTCGGGCGAAGGGCGAGTCCGCGTGGTCGACGGCGAATACCCTGGGCCCATGGCCTCCCACGACCACCCGGTATTCACGCAGGTCTACCGCTGGCTCGCGAAGGCCGAGGACGCCGGCGCGGTCGGTCGGGCCCGCACACAGGTGGCGCAGGCGCTGCACGGCCGGCTGCTGGTGGTGGGCCTGGGCCCGGCCGCGGACCTGCACCACCTGCCCGAGCAGGTGACCGAGGTCGTGGGCGTGGAACCCAGCCGGTCCATGCGCCGGGTGGCCGCGGGCGCGATCGGCGCCGCCGCCGTGCCGGTCGAAGTGGTGGACGCGGTCGGCGAGCAGTTGCCCCTGCCGGAGGACAGCGTCGACTCGGTGCTGTTCGCCTACGTGCTGTGCACCGTCGAGGACCCGGACCTGGTACTGGCCGAGGCCCTGCGGGTTCTGCGGCCAGGTGGGACGATCGCGGTGCTCGAACACGTCCGGGCCGGGGAGGGTACCTGGATGCGCCGCGCCCAGCGACTTGCCGCCGCCTGGTGGCCGCGGGTGACCGGTGGCTGCCGTTGCGACCGGGACACGCGCGCGGTCTTCGCGGCCGCCGGGCTGGATCTCAGCGGCCTGGCCTCCCCCCGGCTCACCCCGGTCCCGCCGGTGGCGCCGTCGCTGGTGGGGGTCATCCGGGTGTGAGCCGCGGGCGGGTTGTCCCGGGGCCGGGCTACCGGCCGGGCGTCAGGTCAACTGCTCCAGCAGTTCGGCCATGCGCTGCTGCACCACGTTGATCGCCTTCAGCGGCCGGATCATGACTTTGAAGTCGGTGATCAACCCGTGGTCGTCCCAGGTGATCATGTCCACACCGTTCACGTGGATCCCGTCCACCTCGCTCTCGAACTCCAGCACGGCGTCATTGCCCTCATTGAGTTCCCGCACGTACCGGAAGGAGGGGTTCGCGATGATGTGCATGGCGCCGATCAGATACAGCGAGACGAGATCCCGGCCCTGCTGCGGTTTGAACAGGATCGGCGAGTGGAAGGTGGCGTCCTCGGCCAGCACCTGACTGAGCAGGGCCGGGTTGCGGGTCCGGACGACTTCGTGCCAGCGATCCAGCGGGGTCTCCATGGCCGAAGGATAACCGGACCGACAGGGTTGCCCGGCTTCGAATCTCGCGGACGGTTCCGGGTGGGGTGGTGCTGAAGTCCGCGCCTACCCGCCGCCGAGGAGCCGTTCCACCGTGCGAACGGTGGCCTTGCCGTCCTCGTGCGGGCAGAACCTCGCACGGGCTTGCGCCACCGGCACACCACCGGCCGCAGCCCCGCCCGCAAGCCACTGCTGCAGTGTGCTGATGTCAGCGGTGCGCGGACCGGGCAGTTCGTCATCGTCGAGGTAGACGCCGCGCGCGTACCTCATGGGGGTGAAGAACAGTTGCCGGGAACCGGTCGCGAGATGGTCGAAGGCCACACTGGAGAAGTCCGTGATGAGGGTGTGGCAACTGGCCAGCAACTCGTTGGTCGTCACCACCGGGGCAGCCAGGAAGCCCGCCAGTCGCGGGTCGTCGGCCGCCCGCCGGGCGAGTTTGCCGTGCACCCGCAGCACCGGCCGCAAACCGCCGGGGGTCGCCTGCGCGATCGCTGTCATCCGTTCGGCGACATCGGCCAGGTCGTCCACCGCCTGTGTGTAGGTCGCCTCCTGCCAGGTGGGCGCGTAGAGCACCAGGTCCGGCTCCGGATGGGGGGCGAACTGCACGTCCACCCGGGGCGAGCCCAGTTCTACGACGTTGTCGGCCGCCACCCCGTATGCCCCGCGGTACATCACCTCGGTCATGTACCCGCTTGCGGACAGCAGCGTGTCGGCCGCCTCGAAGTTGGCGATGGTGTTGGCGATCTGGCTGAAGGGTGCATCGACGTCGCGGCCCATGCGCTTCAGGGGGGTGCCGTGCCACGTGTTCAGGTACACCTGGTCGTCCCGCTTGTCGAACAGCGGCGGGAACGTCACGTTGTTGACCAGGAACCGGGTCGTGGCCAGGGCGCGGTAGTAGGACGCCGAGCGGTAGCGCACGCAGCGCAGCCGGGCATCCTTGAAGGCCACGGGTTCCCGCAGGGCCCAGATGACCGGCAGGTCGGTGTGCGCCAGCAGGTACTCGGCGACCGCACCGGGGTTGCAGCCCGTCGAGGTCCCCTCGTAGGCCTCGCACAGCACCGCATCCTGCAGCGGCAACCGGCGCCAGCGTGCGTACATCCGCTGGGCGGCCACCCGCGCCGCCTTCCGCACAGGACTCACCCGAGCAGGCTACCCATAGGCTGGCCGGATGAGGGTTCTGCATCTGATCTCCAGCAGCGGCGTGTACGGCGCGGAGAAGATGGTGGTCGGTCTCTGCGAGGCTTTGCCGCAGCACGGGGTGGACGCGGTCCTCGAGGTGTTCGACAACACCCACAGCCGCAATGTCGACGTAGCCGGCTATGCGGACTCCTTCGGGGTACCTGTGCGGCTACTGCCCTGTGGTGGCCGGTTCGATCCCCGCACGGTCAGGCGCCTGCGCCGCGACATCGCCGATCAGGAAGTCGACCTGGTCCACGCGCACGGATACAAAGCGAACCTCTACGGATTCCTGGCCACCCGGGCAGGAGTGCCGATCGTGGCCACCAACCACCGCTTCGACACCGGCCCGCTCAACCGTTTCGACAAGCCGGTGCTGCGGCGTTTCGCCGCGGTCTACGCGGTGTCCGACGAGGCGCGCGACAGTCTGCGTGACGTATACGGGATCGCTGACGCTCTGACCATCCCCAACGGGATCGACCCGCGGTCCTTCCAGGACGTGCCCGCGACCCTGGACCTGCCGCGACCGCTGGTCGCGATGGTGGCACGGCTGGCTCCGGAGAAGGCGCCGGGTGACTATCTCGCCGTTGCCGCGGCGCTGCCGGAGGCCGCCTTCGCGGTGGTGGGCGACGGTCCGATGCGTGCGGAACTGGCGGCCGCAGCCACATCCAACGTGCACTTCCTGGGTTTCCGGGATGACATGCCCGGGGTGTACGCCAGTCTCGACGTGCTCGTGCAGCCCTCGTACCGGGAGGGCATGCCCATGACGATCCTGGAGGCGATGGCCAGTGGCGTCCCGGTGGTGGCCACCCGGGTGGGCGCTGCCGCCGACGTCATCGAGGAAGGCCGCACGGGCCTGCTGGTGGACGCCGGCGACGTCGCCGGGCTCACCCGGGCGGTGCACTCACTGCTGGCGGACGAGCCACTGCGGATCACGATGGGACAGGCCGCCCGCACCGCCGTGGCCGAGCAGTTCACCGTCGGCGTGATGGCCGGTCGCTACGCCCGGGAGTACCGCAAGGTGCTGGCCGAAAGCCGCTGACTCGTCAGAAACGGAACCAGCCGCCGCGGGGCTTGGGCGGGCATGCGCAGCGCTGCTCGGCGGGCAGGTGGCCGAGAATCTGCTCCACATGCGCGCCGCAACCGGAGTAGGTGGCTTTGCGGCAGGTGGGGCACACGGCGGGGCTGCACATTCGCGAAGGCTCCTCATGGTCGGGCTGATACCCCCTCACCGTATAGCACACACGGGTTCCGGCACGATCGGCCCCGGCGATCAGCCGCCTCAGGCGGCCATTCAGCACACACACAGGTACCGTGTGGCCATGGATACAGCCGCTTACATCTCTTTGGAAGACCGAGTCGGGGCCCACAACTACACCCCGCTGCCCGTAGTCGTGGCCGAAGCCGACGATTGCTGGGTTACCGACGTGGAAGGCCGCAGATACCTCGACTTCCTCAGTGCGTACTCCGCGCTGAATTTCGGTCATCGGCATCCGCGCCTGATCGAGGTCGCCCACCGCCAGTTGGACACACTGACGCTGACCTCCCGTGCGATCTTCTCCGACCAGCTCGGGCCGTTCTGTGAGGAACTCACCGAGCTCGTCGGACTGGACCGGGCATTGGCGATGAACTCCGGGGCGGAGGCCGTGGAGACCGCACTGAAGACCGCCCGGGCGTGGGGCTACCGGGTCAAGGGCGTGCCGGCCGACGAGGCGGTGATCATCGTCGCGCACGACAACTTCCACGGCCGCACCACCACGATCATCTCCTTCAGCGACGACCCCACCGCCCACGACGACTTCGGCCCGTACACCCCCGGGTTCGTCGCCGTCGACTTCGGCGACATCGACGCCCTGAAGCAAGCCCTGGAGAACCCGAACGTCGTCGCCTTCCTGGTCGAGCCGATTCAGGGTGAGGCCGGTGTCGTGGTTCCGCCGGAGGGCTACCTGAGCGCCGCCGCACAGGCATGCCGGGACGCCAACGTGCTGTTCATCGCCGACGAGATCCAGTCCGGACTCGGCCGCACCGGGCACACACTGGCGATCCAGGCCGAGGATGTCACCCCTGACGTGGTCCTGCTGGGCAAGGCGCTCGGCGGAGGAATCGTGGCGCTGTCCGCGGTCGTTTCCCGCGACGAGGTGCTGGGGGTGCTGCACCCCGGCGAGCACGGCTCGACGTTCGGAGGCAACCCGTTCGCGCTGGCCATCGGCCGCGAGGTGATCCGCATGCTGGCCACCGGCGAGTACCAGCAGCGCAGCGCCGAACTCGGCGCCCACATGCACAAGCGACTGCGCGACGAGGCGCCGGCGACGGTGGCCGAGGTCCGCGGCCGCGGCCTGTGGGCGGGGGTCCGGGTCCATGACCAGTACTCCCCCGTGCGGCCCCGCTGCGAGGCGGCCCTGGCGGACGGCGTGATCGTGAAGGACACCCACGCGACGACGATGCGACTCGCCCCCCCGCTGACGATCTCCCAGGCTGATCTCGACCACGGCCTCGACGTCATCCTGAAGGCGCTCAGCTGACGTGACGGTGCACGCGTTCACGGATGGCGCGTGCTCGGGAAATCCAGGACCGGGTGGTTGGGGGGTGGTCCTGCGCTGGAACGATCACGAGAAGGAACTGTTCGGCGGGGAGTCCGAGACCACCAACAACCGCATGGAGTTGATGGCGGCCATCAGTGCGCTGGAGTCGTTGACCCGGCCATCCGACGTGGTCGTGACCACCGACTCCACGTATGTGCTCAAAGGCATCACCGAGTGGGTGGCCGGCTGGAAGCGACGCGGCTGGGTGACCTCTTCGCGAACGCCGGTGAAGAACGTCGACCTGTGGCAGCGACTCGACGCCGCGGTGGCCGGGCACAGCGTCCGGTGGGAGTGGGTGAAGGGCCACGCCGGACACCCGGAGAACGAGCGGGCCGATGAACTGGCCCGCCGGGGGATAGCCGACCTGCGCGGGAACGCCGGCCAGTCCGGGTCCTGAGGCTCCTTCAGGGGCAGGGTCGCTTGCTACCCCGCGTCCGGTGGACGCCCGAGCCGCTCGTTGGTCAGCGACCCCCGGCCCTGTTCGAGCGTGAAGGTGCGCTCGGCCCGGGTGCGCCCGATGAACGCCACCAGCCAGTGCCCCAGGGTGGACAGCCTCTCCTGGAAGCCGACCAGGTAGAGCAGGTGGATGAACAGCCACGCGCACCAGGCGATGAATCCGCGCAGTTCCAGCCTGCCGACGTTCGCGACCGCCCGGAAGCGGGAGATGGTGGCCATGCTCCCCTTGTCGAAGTACCGGAAGTCGGGCCCGTCCGGCTTGCCGGCCAGCCGGTCGCGGATCCGTTCGGCACTGAACCGCGCCCCCTGCATGGCCACCTGCGCGACCCCGGGCAGGCCGTCCAGCGAGATCATGTCACCGAGCACGAAGACCTCGGGGTGCCCGGGCAGCGTGAGGTCGGGGTTGACCGTGATCCGCCCGGCCCGGTCCAGCGCCGCGCCGGTCTGCCGCGCGAGTTGTTCACCCAGCGGCGACGCCTGCACCCCGGCGGCCCACAGCACGCAGTGGGATGCGATGGTCTGCGTCGACCCGTCGGGGTGCGTGATCCCGACCCCACGCTCATCGACCGCGTGCACCAGTGACCGCAAACGCACCTCGATCCCCATCCGCTCGAGCTGAGCCTGCGCCTTGACCGACTGGCGCGGGCCGAACCCGGCCAGGACCGCCTCGCCCCCCTCGACGAGGATCACCCGCGTCCGTAGCGGGTCGATCCGGCGGAAGTCCCGCCTGAGGCTACGCCGGGACAGTTCGACGATCTGGCCGGCCAGCTCCACACCGGTCGGTCCGGCCCCGACCACGACGAAGGTCAGCCAGGCCTCGGCGTGCGCCGGGTCGTCCTGCAACTCGGCCATCTCGAAGGCCCCGAAGATCCGGGCCCGCAGTTCCAGCGCATCGTCGATGCTCTTCAGTCCGGGCGCGAAGGGCTCGAACCGGTCGTTGCCGAAGTAGCCCGTGTGCGACCCGGCGGCCACGATCAGCGAGTCGTAGGGAGTCCGCGAGCGGTGTGTTCCGACTGATGAGGTGACCGTGCGGGCGGCGAGGTCGATCTCGGTCACCTCTCCGAGCAGCACCTTGACGTTGCGCTGGCGCCGGAGGATCTCGCGGGTCGCCGGGGCGATCTCGCCCTGCGACAGGATGCCGGTGGCGACCTGGTAGAGCAACGGCTGGAAGGTGTGATGGGAGACCCGTGAGATGAGCGTGACGTCCACCGGAACGCGCTTGAGATGCTTCGCGGCGAAAAGCCCCCCGAAGCCGGAGCCGACGATCACAACATGATGCTTGTGGTCCACACCGCCATCGTGCCCGGACCTGCGGAAGCCGCCGGTGTGATCCGTGGCACATTGGGGGCGTGAACATCGTGCTGATCGGTATGCGTGGGGTCGGCAAGACCAACATCGCCCGCCGGGTGTGCTTCCTGACCAAGCGTCCGGTGATGTCCACCGACGTGCTCATCGAGTACGACAGCGGTCTTTCGATCCCCGACTACGTCGCCCAGCGCGGGTGGCCCGCCTTCCGGGACCTCGAGTACGACGTCATCCGCAAGCTGACCAGGCTGGACGGGCTGGTCATCGATGCCGGCGGCGGCGTCGTGGTGGACCTCGACGAGCACGATCAGGAGGTCTTCAGCCGGCGCAAGGTGGACCTGCTGCGCTCGGGCGGGCGGATCGTGTTCCTGCGCGGGGACGTCGAACGGCTGGCCGGCAAGGTGGCCGGGGATCCCAGCAGACCCCTGCTGGACACGCGCAGATCCGCGGCAGAACTGATGCGCGCACGACTGCCCTTCTACGACGAAGCGGCCGACTGGACCATCGACGTCGAGGGCCGGCAGCGTGCCGATATCGCCGAGGAGATCGCGGCGCGCTACGGGTGAGACCCCCGCCGGGTTTGGGTACGGTGGGGACATATCGCGATGGGAGCAGACCCGTGCCCGTAGCCGTACCGATCGTCGCGGGCACCGCCATCCGGGGCGTGGCCGCCACCCTGATGATGCGCCGGGTCCTGGCCCGCCACCCCAACGCCTTCCTCATCACGCTGGCCAACTTCGGGGTGACGCTGCCCCTGCACGCCTCCCAGAAACACATTGCGCACGACATCCAGCGCGGACTTGAGCGGCAGGGCAGACCCGCCGACTCGCCGGTTGTGCTCGTGGGCCACTCGCAGGGCGCCCTGGCATCGATCCGATACGCGTTGGACCACCCCGACCAGGTCCTGCACGTGATCAGTGTGGGTCCCCCCTGGAACGGCTCCCACAGCGCACTGCGGGTCTCGCGCCTGCTCGGCTGGGCGCCCCGGGACATCACCCCGGCACTCACGGACATGGCCGAAGGATCGGAGTTCCTCAGCCAGTTGCACGAGGACGTTCCCGCGATCGCGGACAGGTTGACCAACATCTACAGCACTCACGAGTTGTTCATCCGCCCCTACACCGACGCGCACATCGACGTACCCGACGTGACGAACATCCTGATCTCCACGGAAGCCGAGTACCGGCGCCACCTCATGGCCTACCCGGAACTGGCCATCGACGGTCACATCGAGGGCCGGATCACCCACCTCGGAGAGATGAGCGCACCGGAGGTGCGGGCAGTGATCTGGGCGAAGGTCGAGGAGATCGCCGACGACCTGCGGCGCGACGACAACGAACGTCTCGCGTAGGGACTCCGGACCTTCGGCGCGGGTTCGCGCTGCAAGCATCTCTTGTTCTTGATAAAGACCTTTGTTAGAATAAAGGCGCAATGCTTCGTACGGAGGCGCAGGACTCCCGACCACCGGGTCACCGCTTGCCCCCGTCGTTTGACCGAACGAAAGGAAACCCTTCTATGACCGATGTGAGTGAGTACTTGGA
>DAOMFH010000024.1:0-14838 GCA_035429705.1 Actinomycetota bacterium | reverse complement strand
CAGGGGGACTGGGCGTTCTGCTCCGGCGGCGACCAGCAGATCCGCGGCAACGACGGCTACATCGGTGACGACGAGGTCGCCGCCAAGGGCATCGGCCGACTGAACGTGCTGGACCTGCAGATCCAGATCCGGCGGCTGCCCAAACCGGTGATCGCCATGGTCGCGGGCTACGCGGTGGGCGGCGGCCACGTGCTGCACATCGTGTGCGACCTGACCATCGCCGCGGACAATGCCCGGTTTGGCCAGACCGGCCCCAAGGTCGGCTCGTTCGACGGTGGATACGGATCCGGGCTGCTGGCCCGCCAGATCGGTCAGAAGCGCTCCCGGGAGGTCTGGTTCCTGTGCCGGCAGTACGGCGCGGAGCAGGCCTACGACTGGGGTTTGGTCAACGCCGTGGTGCCGCTGGCCGACCTCGAGCGCGAGACCGTGGGCTGGGCCCGCGAGATGCTGGCGCTGTCCCCGCTGGCGCTGCGCATGCTCAAGGCCTCCCACAACGCCGCCGACGACGGCCTGGCCGGGGTCCAGCAGCTGGCCGGTGACGCGACGCTGTTGTTCTACATGACCGAGGAGGCCCAGGAGGGTCGCAACGCCTACACCGAACACCGCCGGCCAGCCTTCGACAAGTTCCCCAAGAGGCCGTGACGCAACGGGAGCTGCGGGCCTTCCGGCTGCGGCTGCGGGTGCCCTTCCGGGGGCTCACCGAACGCCGCGGGTGCCTGATCCGGGGCAGCCATGGGTGGGGGGAGTTCGCCCCCTTCGAGGACTACAGCACCGAGGCCGACGCCCGCTGGCTGGCGTGCGCCCTGGAGCAGGCCGACGGCCGCTGGCCGCCGCCGGTCCGGGAACAGGTGGCGGTCAACGCCATCGTCCCGGCGGTCGATCCGGAGGCGGCCGCGGCCATGGCGGTGGCCTCGGGCTGCCGCACCATCAAGATCAAGGTGGGTGACCCGGCCGGCCGCGACCGGGTGGCGGCGGTGCGTGTCGCGTTGCCGGACGCCGCGCTGCGGATCGACGTGAACGGGGCGTGGACTCTGCGGCAGGCGGTGACCGAACTCACCGCACTGTCCGAGTACGGCCTCGAGTACGCCGAGCAGCCGGTCCGCGCCTTCGCGGACATGCAGGCCCTGCGCCGCGAGGTGCCGGTGCCGCTGGCCGCCGACGAACTGATCAGGGTTGACCGGCGGTTCGACGACGTGGCCCAGGCCGCGGATGTGGCGATCCTCAAGGTTGCCCCGCTGGGCGGGGTGGCGGCCACTGTGGCGGCCGCCCGGCGGGTCGGCCTGCCGGTGGTGATCAGCAGTGCGCTGGACAGTTCACTGGGTCTGGCCGCCGGGCTGGCTGCAGCCTGCGCCCTGCCCGATGTGCCGCTGGCCTGCGGGCTGGGAACCGGGGCGCTGCTGGCCGAGGACGTGTGTGCCCCGTTGCTGCCGGCGGCCGGGCAGATGTCGTTCGCGGGCTATCCCTCACCCGGCGCGGGGCTGCGGTCCGGCGCGGAGGATCACCGCTACTGGCAGCAGCGCATCGAGCGGGCTGAGCAGGCGGCGCGCTGAGCGGTCGTGGGGTGGCGGTCCCGCTGGTAGGGTTGCCGGTGGGTGACGCGCCGCCGGTGCGCTGTATCGCACCAGGCGACGTCCGCCTGTAGGGAGCCGACGGCCGTCCGGCCGACGTGAAACGAATCGAGGAGCGTCGATGCGCAGAGGCATCAAGGGCCTCGCACTGCTCGCCGCGCTACCGCTGGCCCTCGGGGCCTGCAGCAGCGGGGGGGACAGCGGCGGGAGTTCACCATCACCAGCCAACCCCGGAGAGGTGTCGGGAACCGTCGTGTTCTGGGACACCAGTGACTCCACCAACGAAGCGCCCACCTTCCGGCAGCTGATCAAGAAGTTCGAGGCCGAGTACCCGAACGTCAAGGTCGACTACCAGAACGTGCCGTTCTCCGAGGCGCAGAACAAGTACAAGACCGCGGCGCAGGCCGACAACGCCCCCGACGTGCTGCGGGCCGAGGTCGCCTGGACCCCGGAATTCGCATCCTTGGGATACCTGCTGCCGCTGACCGGCACCTCGCTGGACACCCCGGACGCGTACATGGAGACCCCCTGGTCGAGCAACATCTACGAGAACGTCCTCTACGGCGTCCCGCAGGTCACCGATGCACCCGGCCTGATGTACAACAAGGCCCTGCTGGACAAGGCCGGCGTGCAGCCGCCCACCACCTGGGACGAGGTGCAGGCTGCCTCCGAGAAGCTGAAGGCACAGGGCGTTGACACCCTGTACTCGGCCACCGGTGGCTACTTCACGCTGCCGTACATCTACTCCTTCGGCGGCAACACCGTCGACCCGGCCGCGCAGAAGATCCTGATCAACTCGCCCGAGTCGGTGGCGGGCTTCCAGCAGGCGCTGGACCTCATCGACAACGGTGCGGCGGTCAAGCCGGACCCGAACGACGCCTACAACCGTCAGATGGCGCTGTTCAAGGAGGGCAAGGTCGCGATGATCATCAACGGCCCGTGGGCTGTTGCTGACACCTTGACCGGCAAGGCCTTCAAGGGCAACGAGGACAACCTCGGGGTCACCACGACCCCGGCCGGCCCGGACGGTCTGCAGGGCTCCCCGGTGGGTGGTCACAACTACGTGATCTTCGCCGGCACCCAGAACCAGTCCGCCTCGGAGGCGTTCGTGGCCTACATGAACTCCCCTGCCTCGCAGGCGTTCGTGGCGGCTGAACTCGGCCTGCTGCCGACCCAGAAGGCGGCGTACGACGAGCCCGACGTGAAGGACAACAAGATCGTGCAGGAGTTCAAGCCCATCGTCGAGAGCGCGACGCCGCGGGCCTGGATCCCGGAGGGCGGTCAGTTCTTCACCGCGATGGACGAGCAGTGGATCAACATGTACACCGGCAAGGCGACCGCCCAGGAGGGCGCTGACGCGATCGCCAAGGCGTGGAAGCAGTTCCTGCCGGACTACACCGAGTGACATGAGGCGGCGTTTCGGCCGACGAAGCGCCGCACGAAGCCGATAGGGTCGGGTCTGCCGGGGCTGAACGCTCCGGCAGACCCGACCTTCTTGCTGAGGGGGGAGTTTGATGAGTGCAGTAGCAGCGGACCCGTCCGCGGGGATTCCGGAGGCCAAGAAGCCCGGTCGGCTGAAGCGTTCATGGGACCGGTACTGGTACGCCTGGGCCTTCATCACCCCGGTCGTGCTGGTGATGCTGGTGATCATTCTCTGGCCACTGATCCAGGGCGTCTTCCTCAGTTTCACGGACGCGACCGAGCGGAACGTGGCCAAGGTCATCGGCGGCCGCCAGATCCCGGCGACCTACGACGTGGTGGGTCTGAAGAACTACGTCACGGTGCTGACCAGTTCCACCTTCTGGGTGATCTTCGCCCGCACCGTGGTCTGGACTTTCGTGAACGTGTTCTTCCACTTCACCATCGGCATGATCCTGGCGATCGTGCTCAACCGCACGCTTAGAGGCCGCTCCCTCTACCGCGCACTGCTGATCGTGCCGTGGGCGGTGCCGGCCTTCGTCTCCACCTACATGTGGCGGCTGATGCTGACCGACACCGGGCTGGTCAATTCCGTGTTCACCGCGGTCGGCCTGCCTTCGGTGCCCTGGTTGTCCGACACCAACTGGCTGTTCATCAGTTGCATCCTGGTGAACATCTGGCTCGGGGTGCCGTTCATGATGGTCGCGCTGCTCGGCGGGCTGCAGTCGATCCCCACCGAGCTGTACGAGGCCGCGGAGGTTGACGGTGCCACACCGTGGCAACGGTTCCGCTTCGTCACGATGCCGGGGCTGCGCACCGTGGCTGCCACCGTGATCCTGCTGGGTTCGATCTGGACGTTCAACATGTTCGCGATCATCTACCTGATGGCCGCGCAGGGTCAGCGCAACGACATCGCCACGCTGCCGGTCTTCGCCTACGACCTGGCCTTCACCGGGATCCGCCAGTACGCGATGTCGTCGACTTACGGCGTGCTGATCCTGTCGATCCTGCTGGTGTTCGCGGTCTTCTACAAACGTGCCCTGGCCAAGCAGGGGGAGGTGTGGTGACCGATGTCCGCTGAAACCGTGGTCCACGAAGTCTCCGTCGGTGAGGCGTCGGGCAAGAAGGTCCGCCGCCGCGACCAGCGCAGCCCGCTCGCATCGTTCGCGCTGCACTTCGGGCTGTTCATCGCCCTGATCTGGTCACTGGTGCCCCCGATCTGGGCGCTGCTGACCTCGCTGAAGCCCAACGACCGCGCGATCACCACCCAGTTGGTGGTGTTCGACAACCCGTCGATGGACAACTACAAGTTCGTGCTGACCCAGACGGACCTGCCCACCTGGTTCCTGAACTCGGTGATCGTCGCCGCGTTCACGATGCTGATCGGTCTGTTCCTGTCAGCGACGGCCGGCTATGCGGTCAGCCGCTTCCGGTTCCCCGGGCACAAGCAGTTGATGTGGAGTTTCCTGGTCACCCAGATGTTCCCGATGGCGATCCTGATCGTGCCGATCTACAACATCTTCGCCAGGCTCGGACTGCTCAACTCGCTGGCCGGGCTGGTCATCGCATACTGCACGACCGCGGTGCCGTTCTGCGCGTGGATGCTCAAGGGGTACTTCGACACCATCCCGATCGAGATCGACGAAGCCGGCCGGATCGACGGGCTGACCCCGTTCGGCACGTTCTGGCGACTGGTGATGCCGCTGGCCCGCCCGGGCCTGGCGGTGACCGCCTTCTACACCTTCCTGACCGCCTGGGGTGAGGTCGCCTACGCGACCGCGTTCCTGACCTCGGACGCCAAGAAGACCCTGGCGGTCGGCCTGCAGTCGTTCGTCGGGCAGTTCAAGACCGAGTGGGGGTACCTGACGGCCGCGGGCATCCTGGTCACCATCCCGGCCGTCATCGTGTTCCTACTAGTGCAGCGCAACCTCGTGGCCGGACTGACGGCCGGCGGAACCAAGGGTTAAGGAGAAACCAATGGCTCGAGTCGTCTTCGACAACGCGTCACGCATCTTCCCGGGCTCGACGAAGCCCGCGGTCGATGCCCTGAACCTCGACATCCCCGACGGCGAGTTCCTGGTACTCGTCGGCCCGTCGGGCTGCGGGAAGTCCACGAGTCTTCGCATGCTCGCGGGCCTCGAGGACATCGACGGTGGCCGGATCCTGATCGGCGACCGTGACGTCACGCACGTGGCTCCCAAGGAGCGAGACATCGCGATGGTGTTCCAGAACTACGCGCTGTACCCCCACATGACCGTGCGGGAGAACATGGGTTTCGCCCTGAAGCTCGCGAAGATCCCCAAGGAAGAGATCAAGCGGCGGGTCGACGAGGCCGCGCAGATCCTGGACCTGACCGAGTACCTCGAGCGCAAGCCGAAGGCGCTGTCGGGTGGTCAGCGGCAGCGCGTGGCGATGGGCCGGGCGATCGTACGGGAGCCGCAGGTGTTCCTGATGGACGAGCCGCTGTCCAACCTCGACGCCAAGCTGCGGGTGCAGACCCGCACTCAGATCGCGCAGTTGCAGCACCGGCTGGGCACCACCACGGTCTACGTAACGCATGACCAGACTGAGGCGATGACCATGGGCGACCGGGTCGCGGTGCTCAAGGACGGTCTGCTGCAGCAGGTGGACACCCCGCGCAACCTGTACGACCACCCGGACAACGTCTTCGTCGCGGGCTTCATCGGCTCACCGGCGATGAACCTGATCGAGGTGCCGCTGATCGCCGAGGGCGTCCGGCTGGGCACCGCCGACGTGTCCGTGCCGCGCGAGGTGCTCAGCGCGGCCGCGTCGAAGGGGCTCAAGTCGGTCATCTTCGGGTTCCGTCCCGAGGACACCACACTGGGCGAGGGTGGCGTGCCGATCACCGTCGACGCGGTGGAGTCCACCGGTTCCGACGCCTATGTCTACGGGCACGTGGACATTCCCGGAGGGACCCAGCACGAGGTGGTCATCCGCGCGGACGGACGGATTCCCCCGAGGGCGGGCGATACCATTTCCGCGGTCATCACCGAGGACCACATGCACCTGTTCGACCCGAGCAGCGAGCAGCGCGTCGAGGCCTGACGTGCCGCTCGGGAGCCGGGCGGCACGCATGACACAGTGGGAGCCGTGAATCCTTCCACTGCGGCCGCGCGGGTGATCATCGACGAGCTCATGCGCTCGGGTGTCGACGACGTGGTGCTGGCGCCCGGCAGCCGCAGTGCGGCACTGGCGATCGAGGCCGCGCGGGCCGACCTGCGCAGTGAACTGCGGTTGCATGTGCGCGTGGATGAGCGCAGCGCCGGTTTCCTGGCCCTCGGGCTGGCCAAGGCCGGTGGCTCGCCGGTGGCAGTCATCACCACCTCCGGGACGGCGGTGGCGAACCTGTTGCCGGCTGTGCAGGAGGCCTGGTTCAGCGCCCTGCCGCTGATCGTGGTGTCCGCCGACCGACCGGCGGAGCTGCGGCGCACCGGGGCCAACCAGACGATCGATCAGGTGCGGATCTTCGACGGGGTCGTTCGGTGGTCGGCCGACGTGGAGGCTCCCACCCGGGGCCGGGGTCAGGTGGCCTACTGGCGCAGCACCGTGTCGCGGGCCTGCGCGATCGCCGGCCACCCCTGGCAGCGCGGCCCGGTCCACCTCAACGTCGCCTTCCGCGAGCCCCTGGTCCCGGACGACGACGGGGACTGGGTCGAGCCGCTGGCCGGTCACGATGGGGAGACGTTCGTCGATGACGACGGCGATCAGATCCAGGTGGTCCGCACCTGGTCGGTGGACCGGCGGCTCATGCTCAGCGTGCAGGAACCCATCGACGAGGTGCTCGACGATCTCGCTGCCGGTGACCTGCCCCGCCGGGGGCTCGTGATAGTCGGTGACCTCGACGATCCGGAGGACGCGGCGGCCGCGGTGGACCTGGCCGAAGCGTGTGCCTGGCCCTTGCACAGCGAACCCACGGGGCAGGCCCGGGCCGGGGCCAACGCACTGGCCCACGCCGGCCTGCTGGCCGCCGACCCCCGATTCCGCGCCGCACACAAGCCCGACCTGGTGCTCACGATCGGCAAGGTGGGGCTGAGCCGGGGCATCCTCGAACTGGTCCGGTCGGCGGATGTGCATCTGCACGCCGAACCGCAACGAACGACGGACTGGCCGGACCCGACCCGCACCGCCTGTTGTGTGCTGGCCTCGGTGCCCGCCCCGCCGGCCAATACCGAGGTTCCGGAGTCCAGCGAGTGGCTCGACAGCTGGCTGATGGCCGACGCGGCCACCCAGCGGCTCGTCGAGCAGGCTCTGGCCGCCAGTCCGGTCCAGACCGGCTTGCATGCCGCCCGGGCGATGTGGGAGACGGCCGGCCCTGATGACCTGGTCTTCGTGGCCTCCTCGCGCGCGATCCGTGACCTGGAACTCGTGGCCGGGGTGCGCCCGGATGCCCCGCGGGTCATGGCCAACCGGGGGGTCAACGGCATCGACGGGCTGGTGTCGACCGCGCTCGGGGCGGCCATGGCCCATCAGAGTGGTGGGGGAGGCCGGGCCTTCGCGCTGCTGGGCGACCTGGCACTCCTGCATGACCAGGGCGGGCTGGTCTTCAGCAGGGAGGAGCCCGTGCCGGACATCTGCCTGATCGTGGTGGACAACAACGGTGGCGGCATCTTCGGTTCCCTGGAACAGGCGGATCCTGCGTTCGCGGACGTCCATGAGCGGGTCTTCGGGACGCCGCCGGAACTCGATCTGCCTGCACTGCTGGCCGCCCACGACGTGACCGTCCACTCCGGGCCGGACCTGCGTTCGGCCATCGTCTCCGCCAGCGGCGCCCCGGGGCTCAACGCGGTGATCGTGGGTCCGGTGCCGCGCTCGGCGGAGGCGGAACTGCACAGGCAGTTGCGCGAGGCGCTGTCATGAGGATTCCCAGGCACCTGAACGGGCCACCCGATTCCGGCCAGGGCGGCTACGTCGCGGGCTCCTTGTCGGTGCGATTGCCTGGTGACGGCGCGGATGTCTGGTTGCGGGGCCTGATCCCCCTGGAGACCGAACTGACCGAGCGGTTGACCGGCAGCCACATCGAACTGTGGGACGAGGATCGGCTGATCGCCGAGGCCGATGCCGCGGATGTGGTCGCCGACCCGGTGCCCTTCGTCCAGCTGGAACAAGCCCGGCTGGCTTCGCAGCAGTTTCAGGGAGCGGTGCCCAGCGTGTACAACTCCTGCTTCAGCTGCGGATGGGAACGCGCCGACGGCCTGCGCGTCTATCCCGGGCCGGTGGCCGACGGGCTGGTGGCCTGCGTCTGGGAGCCGAGGGGCCGGATCGCCGAGGAGTGGATCTGGTCGGCACTGGACTGTGTCAGCGGATGGGCGTGGCCGATGGTAGAGGTCCCACTGATCACCGGCCGGCTCACCGGCGGGATCCTGGTCGATCAGCCGCTGGATCCGGTGGGTCCGTACGTGGCGGTCGGAGCGCAAATCGAGCAGTCCGGGCGCAAGCACATCAGCGCCGCGGCGCTGTTCACCGCGGGCGGGCTGCGAGTCGCGGCGATCCGGGGTACCTGGCTGAGCATTTGAGGGGGGGCTTGCCAGTATCGGCTCCGGCATGGTGAGGTTGCCTGCATGCTGCGAATCCTCTTGACGTCGGGCCTCGTCGCCGGGGTGCTGGCGGGCGCGCCGACCACCGCGCAGGCCGCCCCCGACAACTTCGACACGGCCGTGGCGCAGCTGCCGGGCATCATCGAGCAGACCATGCAGCGCACCGGGATCCCCGGGCTCGCCGTGGCGGTCGTGCACGACGACCAGGTGATCTACAGTCACGGGTTCGGGGTGCGCAGCACTCGGACGAACGAACCGGTGACCACCGGCACCGTCTTCCAACTCGCGTCGGTGTCGAAGTCACTGGGCGGCACGGTGGTGGCCGCCGCGGTCGGCAAGAAGAACCTGAAGTGGGAGGATCCGGTCACCAAGTTCCTGCCCGACTACAGGCTGTCGAACGGCTACGTGACCCGTAACGTGACGGTCGCCGACATGTACTCGCACCGCAGCGGCCTGCCCGGCAGTGTCGGCAACGATCTCGAGAGTTTCGGGTTCGGTCGCAAGGCGATCATGAAGCGCATGCAGTACGAGCCGCTGTCACCGTTCCGGGTCACCTACTCCTACAGCAACTTCGGCATGACGGTAGGCGGAGAGGCGGCTGCCCGGGCCGCGAACACCACGTGGCCGAAGCTCGCCAAGAGCCTGATCTTCAAACCGCTGGGTATGAACCACACCAGTTACCGGTACAAGGACTTCACCAAGGAGCCCGACCGGGCCTCCCTGCACCAGATGATCGACGGGCAGTGGGTCCCGGCGGTCAAGCGGGATGCGGATGCCCAGGCCCCGGCCGGCGGCGCGAGCAGCACGGTGCTGGACATGGCCAACTGGCTGCGGATGCAACTGGCCAACGGCAAGTACCAGGGCCAGCGGGTGGTGGCCAAGGGGCCGCTGCAGGAGGCCCGGTCACTGCAGATCCGCAACTTGCCGACGACCGATGATGCGCTGCAGGTGGGCGGCTACGCGCTGGGGATCGGCACCAAGACCGACGCGAACGGCTACGTCCAGTGGTCGCATTCGGGCGCCTTCACCTCGGGCGCGGCCACGACGATTCTGATGATCCCGGCGCTGAACACGGGGATCGTGGTGCTGACGAACACTTGGCCGATCGGTGTACCGGAGGCGATCACGGCATCGTACGCGGACCTGGTGGAGACCGGCACCGTGTCCAGGGACTGGCTCAGCGTCACGCAGCCGGCCTTCGCGCCGTTCACGACCCCGAACAACAGCGTCGATGGCAAGCCGAAGCCCGCGAAGCCGAAGCCCGCGGACAAGCCCTCCACCTACACCGGAACCTACGTGAACGACTACGTCGGCCAGGTCAGGATCGTCAAGGATGGCAAGCGGCTGATGATGCGGATCGGCCCGAGCCTCAAGACGACCGTGCCGCTGTTCCACTGGACGGGGAACACCTACGCCTACACGTCCATCGACATGCCGAAGGGGTTCACCACTGGCGCCTTGTTCAAGAAGGTCCGCAACGGCAAGGCCCAGCGACTGTTCCTGGAGGAAGTCGGCCCGGACGTGGGTGTGCTCGAACGGACGTGAGTATTGCCCGAACGCTGGGTGGCGTGTGGGTGCGCGTCCGTTGGCGGACGCTGCATCGGTGAGCGGACGTGGGCCGGATTCCTGGGCGGATGTTGCGATGGCTCACGAACAGGCAAGCGGCGTGCGTGCCGCACCCAGCACCGCCAGCCGCGACGGCACCTACTCGGCCAGTGCCCAGCGCATCGCCGCCAGTTTCGACTCCGACTCGGAGAACTCCGAGTGCGGGTCGGACCCCGCCACGATGCCGCAACCGGCGAACAGGTCAATGGCGCTGTGGTCGGAAGCCAGTTGCCCGCAGCGCAGCGCGATTCCGAACTCGCCGTCACCGTTGGCGTCGAACCACCCCACCGGTCCCGCATAGCGACCGCGGTCGAGGTCCTCGTGGCCGAGGATGTACTGCAGCGCCCGCTCGGTCGGTGTCCCGCAGACGGCGGCGGTCGGGTGCAGCGCGGCGGCGATCGCGATGACGGAGGTGTCGTCGACGAGCATGGCGTGCACATCGGTGGCCAGGTGCTGGACATTGGCCAGTCGCAGCACGCTGGGCTGCGCGGGCACTTCCAGGTCCGTGCAGTGGGTGCCCAGCGCCTGCGCCACCGAGGTCACCGCGTACTCGTGCTCCTCACGGGCCTTCTGGGACGTGATCATGTCGCTGGCCAGCTGTCCGCTCTCCCGCTCGTCGGCGCTGCGGGGCACGGTGCCGGCCAGCACCCGGGACATCACCTGCTCGCCGGTGCGCCTGACCAGCAGTTCGGGGGTGGCCCCGATGAGGCCGTGCACGCTGAAGGTCCAGCAGTCGCTGTACCGCTCGGCGAGCCGGCGCAGGGTCCGGTGCACGTCGATGTGCCCGCTCGCCCGCACCCCCCGGGCCAGGACCACCTTGTCGAACACCCCGGCCGAGATCGCGTCGAGCGCCTCGGCGACGAGTTCCCGGTAGTGGCTGCCGTCCGGATCGGGCTCGATCAAGCCGGCCCCCCGGGGCGGCGGCAGCGGATCTGGGGTGCTGGGCGTGATCGTGGTCACCCAGGCCTTCCCGTCGCGCTGGCCGACGATGGTGCCGGGGACGGTGATGACCGACTCCGCTCCCGCGTCGAAACCGAAGGAGGCGAACGCGACCGGGCCGGTGCCCGGCGCCAGCACCGCGTCGTCGATGGCGGCGGTCTCGCAGAACCTGGTCCACCAGCGCTGGGCGCGGGCGAAACGTTCCGGGCCGCGCACGGTGGTGCTGGCGGCGACGTCCCAGGCGATCAGGCCGTCGCCCTCGTGGACCCAACTGAGCGGTTGGGCATCGCGGGGGATCAGGGAGAGCAGATCCGTCGGATCGATCAGGCGCGTGCGCACATCGACGGACAGATCGGTCACCACCCCAGGGTAGGGCCGCCTGCCGGGGTTCGCGACGGCGCACCCGAGTCCGTCCAGAAGCCCTGGTGAGACACTGTGCCGGTGAGCAGAGCCGACCTCGACAAGCAGCCGTCGGCGGTGGCCGAGATGTTCGACCGGGTCGCCGCGCGCTACGACGTCACCAATGACGTGCTCGCGCTGGGTCAGACCCGTAGGTGGCGCCGACTGGTCGTGGACGCGGTGGGCGCCGGGCCGGGCAAGCGTGTCCTGGACATCGCGGCCGGAACGGGCACCAGCAGCCAGGCCTTCGCGGAACGGGGCGCGCAGGTGGTCGCCTGTGACTTCTCGCTCGGGATGTTGCGGGTCGGGCGGCAACGACTGCCGCACCTGCCCTTCGTCGCCGGCGACGCCATGTCCCTGCCGTTCGCCGACCGGACTTTCGACGCGGTGACGATCTCCTTCGGACTGCGCAACATCCACGACCCGGCCGCCGGCCTGCGGGAGATGCGCCGCGTCACCAGGCCCGGCGGCACCCTGGTGGTGTGCGAGTTCTCCACGCCGACCCTGCCGCTCTTCCGGACGGTGTATCAGGAGTACCTCATGAAAGCACTGCCGGCCATCGCCGGAAAGGTCTCCAGCAACTCGCCCGCTTACCGGTATCTGGCCGAGTCCATCGCGGCGTGGCCGGACCAGGCGGGTCTGGCTGCGACGCTGATGGACAGCGGATGGCGACACGTGGCCTGGCGCAACCTGTCAGGAGGTATCGTCGCGCTGCATCGGGGAGTAGCCTGAGTCCGTTCCAGCAACCGAAAGAACGGATGGACCCTTATGCGTTTTCGTGTGGTAGTCGCCGGCGTGGTCATCGCGATCGGGCTGGCGGGCTGTTCTGGCGAGGTCAAGGTCGGAACCGAATCCTCGCCGCCCGCGACAGCCGAACAGTCGCCCGCCGCTTCGGTCCCGGCGGACGTTCAGACATACACCAGCGACAAGTACGGCTTCAGCTTCCAGTACGCACCCCCCTTCGAGATGAAGGGCGACACCTCCTGGGAGGCCGAGAGCGGGGCGAGCAGCGCCGACTCGGTGGCGGTGTTCGACACCGAGGGCACGCAGGTCGGCGGGCAGTACCGTGACGCTTTCGTGGTCAACGTGTACGAGCTCAACCTGGAGATCACCCAGGAAAACCTCAAGGACGTCCAGACCGAACTCGAGCAGAGCGTGATCCCCAGCCTGGAGAAGTCCAGCACTGACATGCAGATCTCCGAGCTGACCCCGGTCACCGTGGGCGGTGTGAACGGCTACCAGGCCGACGCGACGTTCTCGGTGGAGGGTACGCCGATGACCTCACAGTTGTACTTCCTGTTCGACGGCAAGATCGAGTACCAGCTGCTCACCCAGTCCGCCACCGATCGGTGGGACGAGTTGCAGCCGACCTTCCAGCAGATGGTCGACTCGTTCACCGTCAACTGACGCCCCGATCCTCCGCCCCCGATCCAGCCCGCCATCGCGGCGCTGTCCACGACCGGGGGCGGAGACGGTGGCTGTGAGGGTCAGCCGCAGGGGTCCACTACACTGACCCTCGGGGCTCGTGAACGTGTTCACAAGGAGAGTGGATGGATCACCACGCGGACGTGGTCGTGGTCGGCGCTGGACCCGCAGGGGCCACCACCGCCTTCCACCTGGCCCAGCAGGGCATCTCGGTCGCCCTGCTGGAGAAGACCGCCTTCCCCCGTGACAAGGTGTGCGGCGACGGACTGACCCCGCGGGCGGTCAAACAGATGATCGCCATGGGCATCGACACCAGCGAGTCGGCCGGGTGGGTGCACAGCAAGGGCCTGCGGATCGTGGGCGGGGGGCACACCCTGCAATTGCCGTGGCCGGAGCTGTCCAGTTTCCCGGGCTACAGTCTGGTCAGTCCCCGCGCCCACTTCGACCAGGTGCTGGCGCGCCAGGCGGTGAAATCCGGTGCCGATCTGCATGAGCAGACGCACGTCACCGGGCCGCTGTTCGACGAGCGGACCGGGCGATTGATCGGGGTACGGGCCCGCGCCGTCGACGAGAAGGGGCGCAAGACCGGCCCGGAGCAGCGCTACCTGGCCCCGCTGGTGGTGGCCGCGGACGGGAACAGCAGTCGCCTGGCGCTGGCCATGGGGCGCGCGAAGCGCGACGACCGGCCGATGGGCGTGGCCGTGCGAACCTACTACCGCAGCCCGCGCAGCGACGACGATTGGCTGGAGTCCTGGCTCGAACTGTGGGACGGCGACAAGTTGCTGCCCGGCTACGGCTGGATCTTCGGGGTCGGTGACGGCACGGTCAATGTGGGCCTGGGCATCCTGAACACCTCCGAGGCCTTCCAGAGCGTCGACTACAAGGAACTGCTCACCCGCTGGCTGGACCAGACGCCGGCCGAGTGGGGGTTCCGTGCCGAGAACATGACCCAGCCGGTGCGGGGCGCCGCACTGCCGATGGGGTTCAACCGGCAACCGCACTACGCCCGCGGGCTGCTGCTGGTGGGCGACTCCGGCGGCATGGTCAACCCGTTCAACGGGGAGGGCATCGCGTACGCGATGGAGGCGGGCGCCCTGGCCGCCGAATACATCGGACAGGCACTGGCGCGACCCACGGCCGCGGGCCGGGAGCAGGCCCTGTACGGCTACCAGGAGGCGCTGCAGGACACCTACGGCGGGTACTACACGCTGGGCCGGTACTTCGTGTCGCTGATCGGACACCCGGAGGTCATGCGGCTGGCGACCAAGTATGGCCTGCCCCGCAAGGCACTGATGCGCTTCACCATGAAGCTGCTGGCCAACCTGACCGATCCGCGCGGCGGGGACGCCAGCGACCGGGTCATCAACGCCCTGTCGAGGATGGCGCCGAGCGCATGATCACCAGGGCATTCGACTCACTGGGCGGCTTGTCCGTGCCGCCCCCTAGGATTGAGCCGATCGGAAGGAGTCGATAGCGATGGGCAACGTGTACCTTCCCATCCTGATCCTGGGGCTGCTCGCGGGTGCGTTCGCGATCTTCAGCGTCGGCATCGCCAGCGTCACCGGCCCGAAGCGCTACAACCGCGCCAAGGTCGACGCCTACGAGTGCGGCATCGAACCGACCCCGCAGCCGATCGGCCGCGGCCGGTTCCCGGTGAAGTACTACCTCACCGCGATGCTGTTCATCATCTTCGACATCGAGATCGTGTTCCTGTACCCGTGGGCGGTCGCCTTCGACAAGCTGGCGGCGTTCGGACTGATCGAGATGCTGCTGTTCATCCTGACCCTGTTGGTGCTGTACGCCTACGTCTGGCGGCGTCACGGCCTGGAGTGGGAGTGACATGGGACTGGAGGAGAAACTTCCCGGCGGCGTACTGCTGACCACCGTCGAGGCGGTCGCCGGATACGCGCGCAAGGGATCCATGTGGC
>DAOMFH010000023.1:12459-14896 GCA_035429705.1 Actinomycetota bacterium | reverse complement strand
CACGTTCGGCCTCGGTCAGGCTCTCGTCGTCCCCGCCGGACAGCAACTCGTCGGTGTGCCCGGTGGTGCGGTCCCATCGGTACAGCCGCAGGGCCGCGTCCCGGCTGCCCGCCGATCGCAGGTAATAGACGGCCGTCGCAGAGGCCCGGAAGGTGCGGGGGGTGCCGTGGCGGAACTGACCGGTGAGGGCCGCCTGGCGAGGGTAGGTCTCCATTCCGTCCAGGCTAGAGGCGCCGGCGGCCGGTCGCCGCCCGGGCTGTGGACAAACTGGTGGCGGTCGCCCTTATCGGTGCGGGATGTGGTTCCCCAGATCTTGTGTCATGGCTGTTTGCCATGGCGTCTGATGTGGGGGGCCGCAGATCGCGCTGCCAGGCGCGTTGCAGCCAGGGCATGACTAATCAGTGCTTCCCTTAGTCTGAAGGGCATGGCGGATCGACGACTGCTGATCGTGCATGCCCACCCCGACGACGAGAGCATCACCACCGGCGCACTGATGGCCGGCTATGTGCGCCAGGGTGTGGGGGTCACGCTCGTGACCTGCACGTTGGGGGAGGAGGGGGAGATCCTGCTCGATGACGCCCAGCACCTGGCCTCACACGCCGAGGACCAGCTGGGTGAGCACCGGCACCAGGAACTCGCCGCGGCGATGGAGGTTCTCGGGGTCACGGACTGGCGACTGCTGGGTGGCCCGCACAAGTACCGGGACAGCGGGATGATGGGCACCGCAGCCAATGACCGGCCCGACTGCTTCTGGCGGGCGGATCTGCTGGCGGCGGCCAGCGACCTCGTGGCGATCATCCGGGAGATCCAGCCCCAGGTCGCCGTCACGTACGACGACTTCGGTGGCTACGGGCATCCGGACCACATCCAGGCCCACCGCGTGCTCACCTACGCGGTGGCGCTGGCGGCCGTGCCCTCCTTCCGGAGGGATCTGGGCGAACCGTGGCAGGTGCGAAAGGTGTACTGGACTGCTCTTCCCAAGGGGATGTTGCGCGACGGCATCCGCGCGCTGCGGGCGGCCGGGGAGGACACCGGCTTCGCGGCCATGGACCCGGACGACCTACCCATCGGGGTGGACGACGAGCTGGTGACGACCTCCGTGGACTTCTCGCAGTTCCTCGACACGAAGATGGCCGCGCTGGCCGAGCACGCCTCGCAGGTGCAGACCGATGGCGGGTTCTTCGCGCTGTCGAACAACCTGGGTACCAAGGCCATGGGGGTGGAGCACTTCCGGATCGCCTACGGCGAACTCGCGCCGCCGTTCGATGCTGACGGGCGCGAGACGGACCTGTTCAACGGGATCGACGGGTAAGCCTGCGAGCGGTCGCTGCGGTGCGATGGCCATCGACCGCGAATCGGCCACTCCAATGGGTTACATCCTCACTCTTTCGAGTTAGGCCGTTCAGACGGAATCCACCCCTCGCAGGTACCACTGGGCGCACATGTGGGTGCACGCTGAGTAGTGGAGGGTGCCGACATGAGCTCAGAATCTGCGCAGGACATGCTAGGGCTGGTCGCCGATGGACGGATCCGCGCCGCCGACGCCGATGTCGGCCGCGCTCGCGAGCGCAGCCGTCAGCGTCGCCTGCTGGGTCTGTGCTTCGCCCTGGGCATCCCCACAGCCTGGCTGTGGCTACGCATCCTCACCGGCCGGGCAGTGGATGTCACCGAGCTGTCCCTGCCCACCGTCGACCCGTTCCTACTCATCGTCGGCATCTTCTTCATCGTCCTCATCGGCACCCTGGTGGGGACCACGGTGGTGGCCGGACGCTCCCCGCACGTGACCTACCGTCCCGAGCAGATCCCCGTGCGATTCGAGGACGTGCGCGGCATCGAATCGGTCAAGGCCGAGGTCCTGCGCTCGCTGAACCTGTTCCTGGCCCACCGGGTGTTCTCCCAGGAGATGGGCGGCACGGCCCGCCGCGGCCTGCTGTTCGAGGGGGCACCGGGCACCGGCAAGACGTACATCGCGAAGGCCATGGCGGCGGAGGCGGGGGTGCCGTTCCTTTTCGTGAGCGCCACCTCGTTCCAGTCGATGTACTACGGGGCGACTGCGCGCAAGATCCGCTCCTACTTCCGGGCGCTGCGCAAGACCGCCCGCAGGGAGGGGGGCGCGATCGGGTTCATCGAGGAGTTCGACGCGATCGCCACCGCACGCGGCGGACTGGACCGTGCGAGCCCGGCAGGGACGCAGCAGGCCGCCGCTGGTTGCGGTGGTCTGGTCGGGCTACCCTCGTCCGCGGCCCGGGTGGTCAACGCCTCGGTGGTCAGCGAGGGCACCGGTGGGGTGGTCAACGAGCTACTGGTGCAGATGCAGTCATTCGACGAGCCGACCGGCTGGCAGGTCCTGCGGGGCAAAGTGGTGGATGCGCTGAACCTGTTGCTGCCGGCGACGCGTCAGCTGGCCCGCCCGCGACCGCAGCCGACGAACGTGATG
>DAOMFH010000023.1:0-12359 GCA_035429705.1 Actinomycetota bacterium | reverse complement strand
TCGCGGGCGATGAACCGCCGTGACGTGCATGCCGCCCGGCTGGTGGCCGACGTGGGCCTCGGTCAGCCTGTGTCCTACACCGACCATGAAGCGCGCCTGATTGCCACGCACGAGGCCGGACATGCGGTGGTCGCGCACCTGGTCGCTCCGCAGCGCCGGCTCGAGGTGCTCACGATCGTCAAGCGCAAGGACGCACTCGGCCTGCTGGCGCACAACGACACCGAGGACGTCTTCACCCGCAGCCGGACCGAACTGCTCGCGCTCATCCAGATCGCGTTCGGCGGGATGGCCGCCGAGGAGATCTTCTTCGGCGACGTCTCGACCGGTCCGAGTTCCGATCTGAACTACGCGACGACCGTGGCCGCGCAGATGGTGGGAGCCGCCGGCATGGTGGGGTCGCTGGTCAGTCTCTCCGCGGTTCAGGGGTCGGCGATGTCCGACACGAACCTGGTGGGCCGGGTGATCTCGGATACCAGTGGCCGGGCCGCGGTGGAACGGCTGCTGGCTGAGCAGAAGCAGGTTGCAATGCAAACCCTCTTGGAGCACCGGGCAATGGTGGAGGCGTTGCGCGACGCGCTGCTCGAACGCCACGAACTGGTCGGCCCGGAGATTCTGGAGGTACTGGCGCCTGCCGTCGTGGACGTGCGTTCCGCAGCGCCCCAGCCGAACGGCTGAGCATCTCAGCGGCCGCAGCGTTAGCGTGGCGGGCGTGAGGGACGCTTTCCGCAGCCTGCTGGGCAGATGCGCCAGCGGCGTCGTCGTGGTGACCACCCGGGGCGCCGACGGCGACCACGCGATGACCTCGAACTCCTTCACTTCCTTGTCGCTGGACCCGCTGCTCGTCCTGTTCTGCGTGCAGCGTGACTCCCGGTTCCACACCGCCATCCACGCCGCCGAGCGCTGGGTGGTCAACATCCTCTCGGCCGAGCAGGCCCCGATCGCGAGGTGGTTCGCCGAGCGCGGCCGCCCGCTGGCCGGCCAGATGAAGGTCGTCGAACACACCCGTGATGACGACGGCATCGCGCTGCTGTCGGGAGCCATCGGCCATCTGACGTGCACCACCGAGGCGATCCATCCCGGCGGGGATCACAGCATCGTGGTCGGCCGGGTGCGCGGCATCGCCCATGCCGACCTGCAGGCGAAGCCTCTGTTGTACGTGAACCACCGGCTCGGGGGTCTTTGACAGGGGCCGGTCGGGGTGTCCGCGCGCCCATCGTCCCTGGCAGGCGGTTCGCGGCGGCGTCGAGCGTCGACCGGATGGAGCGCCGAACCGGGGTTCGGGTCGGTGCAGGTTGCAGGGCCGCGCGCGGTAGCCTTGGGCACGAGTCTCCTGACATGACCAGAGAGGGACGATCGTGACCTACGTCATCGCGCTGCCATGTGTGGACCTGAAGGACCGAGCGTGCGTCGACGAGTGCCCGGTGGACTGCATCTACGAGGGTGAACGGATGCTGTACATCCACCCGGACGAGTGCGTCGACTGCGGGGCCTGCGAGCCGGTGTGTCCGGTGGAGGCCATCTTCTACGAGGACGACGTGCCGGAGGAGTGGGCTGAGTACACGCAGGCCAATGTCGACTTCTTCAACGACATCGGTTCGCCGGGAGGGGCCACCAAACTAGGCATGATCGAGCACGACGTCGACTTCATCGCAGCACTGCCGCCGCAGCAGCACGACGAGTAGCCGGTGCAACTGCCCGACTTCCCTTGGGACCGGCTCGTGGCGCCCAAAGCGCGGGCGTCCGAGGTGCCCGGCGGTCTGGTGGACCTGTCGGTCGGGACCCCGGTGGACGAGACTCCACCCGCAGTGCGTGAGGCACTCGCACAGGCGGCCAACGCTCCCGGCTACCCCACGGTGCACGGCACCCCGGCGGTCCGGGGGGCGGCGGCGGGCTGGCTGGACCGGACCTTGGACGTGACCGCGGATCCGCAGCACGTCCTGCCCCTGATCGGCACCAAGGAGTTCGTCGCCTGGCTGCCCACGCTGCTCGGCCTGGGTCCTGACGACGTGGTGGCCAGTCCGGCCATCGCCTACCCCACCTACTCGGTGGGCGCCCTTATCGCGGGCTGTCAGACGGCGTCCGTTGGTGAGCCTGCCTCGCTGGTCTGGCTGAACTCTCCGTCCAACCCGACCGGCGAGGTGCTGACCGTGGCACAGTTGCGCGAGGTCGTTGACGCTGCCCGGCAGACCGGCGCCATCGTGGCCAGCGACGAGTGCTACATCGAACTGGGCTGGGACACCCGACCGGTCTCGGTGCTGCATCCGCAGGTCTGCGGGGGGGACCACACCGGACTGCTGGCCGTGCATTCACTGTCGAAGCGGTCGAACCTGGCGGGGTACCGCTTCGGGTTCACGGTGGGTGATCCAGCACTGGTCAAGCGCCTGCTCGAGGTGCGCAAGCACGCCGGGATGATGGTGCCACTGCCCGTGCAGGCCGCGGCGACGGTCGCCCTCGGGGACGACGAGCACGTCGTGGTGCAGCGCAACCGGTACGCATCCCGGCGCGACGAGCTGAGCAAGGCGCTGACCGGTGCCGGCTTCCGGATCGACGGATCGCAGGCCGGGTTGTACCTGTGGGCGACCCGGGACGAACCGTGCTGGGACAGCGTGCAGTGGCTGGCGGACCGGGGGATCCTGGTGGCCCCCGGGGACTTCTACGGGGCGGGTGGAGCTCGCCACGTGCGCGTCGCGCTGACCGCGACGGATGAGGCTGTGGCGCTGGCCGCGCGACGGTTGGGCTGACCGGGGACAGCGCTGACGGGGGTGATGTGGGGGCTACTTGGAGCCTTGCCGTCCCACGACCGATCGAACCGGACTAGCGTGGTGGCGTGAGCGATTTCGTCTTGAACGGACCCGCAGTAAGCCTGGAACTGCCGGTGGTCACGGCCACCGACGGGGAGTCCGGCCTCGATACGTCCAAACTCCTCGCATCCACCGGACACGTCGCCCTGGACAACGGTTTCGTGAACACGGCGGCTTGCACTTCGGGCATCACCTACATCGACGGGAACGCGGGCATCCTGCGCTACCGCGGCTATCCCATCGAGCAACTGGCCGAACGGTCGACGTACCTCGAGGTCTGCTACCTGCTGATCTACGGCGAATTGCCCACCGATGAGCAGTACGCCGAGTTCGACCGGCGGCTGCGCATGCACACCCTCCTGCATGAGGATCTGCGCCGCTTCTTCGACGGATTCCCCCGCGACGCGCACCCGATGCCAGTCCTGTCCAGCGCGGTCAGCGCACTGTCCACGTTCTATCAGGACAGCCTCGACCCGTTCGACGACGACGAGGTGGAGATCTCCACCTACCGCCTGCTCGCGAAGTTGCCGACGATCGCCGCGTACGCCTACCGCAAGTCGTTGGGCCAACCGCTGCTCTATCCGGACAACTCGCTGAACCTGGTCGAGGGATTCCTGCGGATGACTTTCGGCTGGCCGGCTGAGCCGTACGATTCGGATCCGGTGGTCACCCGGGCCATGGACCTGCTGCTGCTCCTGCACGCCGACCACGAGCAGAACTGCTCCACGTCCACGGTCCGCCTGGTCGGATCGTCGCATGCGAACCTGTTCGCGTCGGTGTCGGCGGGGGTCAATGCGCTGTTCGGCCCGCTGCACGGTGGAGCCAACCAGGCCGTGCTGGAGATGCTCGAGCAGATCCGCGACTCCGGTTTGACTGTTGACGAATTCGTCACAAGGGTGAAGAGCCGCGACTCGGGTGTGAAGCTCATGGGATTCGGGCACCGGGTGTACAAGAACTACGACCCGCGGGCCGCCATCGTCCGGAAGACGGCCGCCGGCATCTTCGAGCACCTGCAGGTCGACGACCCCCTGTTCGACATCGCGCAGCGACTCGAGGAGGTGGCCCTGGCCGATGACTTCTTCATCTCGCGCAAGCTCTACCCGAACGTCGATTTCTACACCGGCCTCATCTACCGTGCCATGGGATTCCCCACGAAGATGTTCACCGTGCTGTTCGCGCTCGGGCGGCTGCCGGGCTGGATCGCCCAATGGCGGGAGATGATCAAGGACCCGCAGACCAAGATCGGGCGTCCTCGGCAGGTTTACATCGGGGCCCCGCAGAGGGACTATGTCCCTGCGCTGGAACGCTGAGTTCACCAGGAGGACCCCCGATGGCCGTCGACCTCGCGATGAACGGCATGGTGCACCGTGCGTTGCAGCGCGAACTGGACCGTGTTGAGGCGTTCGTGCAGGCGGGGGACCTCGGCGCGGCCCGCAAGCACTGGTGGTTCTTCTCGCAGATGCTGCACCACCACCACGAAGTGGAGGACGCCTATCTGTTCCCGCTGATCCGGCAACGCTCCTCGGATGCCGCGGAGATCGCGACCGTGGATGCGCTGGAGGCCGAGCATGAGCGACTGCACGCGGCACTGGACATCTGCGACGGCGACTTCCGCGCCGCGGACCACCTGCCCGATTCGACGGTGCCCGACCTGGCGGACCTGCGGCTGGTGCTGGCCGCCCACGGCGCGCACGAGGAAGCCGACGGCGAACGGATTCTGGCCAAGTACGTGACCGACGAGGACATGAAGCCGTTCAACGCGGCGAACCGCAAAGCACCCAACGCGATGCTGGTATTCCCCTGGATCGCCGACGGGGGATCGGCGGCCGACCAGCGGGTGTACGACGTCCTACCCGGACCGGTCCGGCTGTTCCTCAAGCCGGTGATGAAGCGCAAGTACAAGGCCTACTTCCGGTAGCGCCGGGCGCGTCAGTTCTGGTGGAGGTCGGCGTTGAGGTCACCCCAGGAACCGGAGCGGCGGACAGCCTCCAGCGCCCCACTGACCGAGTTGCGCCGGAAAAGCCAGCCCGGCTGGCCGGACAACTCCCGCGCCTTCAGGACGGTCCCGTCCGGCGTGGTCACCTTCGAGCCTGCCGTGATGTAGCAACCGGCCTCCACGATGCAGCCGTCGCCCAACGAGATCCCCACACCCGCGTTCGCGCCGATCAGGCAGCCCTCCCCGATCGAGATGACCTCGCTGCCGCCCCCGGACAGTGTGCCCATGATCGAGGCGCCGCCCCCGACGTCCGACCCGTCCCCGACCACGACCCCGGCGGAGATACGGCCCTCGACCATCGAGGCTCCCAGGGTGCCGGCATTGAAGTTGCAGAACCCCTCGTGCATGACGGTTGTGCCGGCGGCCAGATGCGCTCCGAGCCGGACCCGGTCGGCGTCCGCGATGCGCACCCCCGCAGGCACGACGTAGTCGACCATCCGCGGGAACTTGTCCACGCTGAGCACGGTGAGCTGCTGACCGCGGGAGCGCATCCGGATCCGGGTGGCGTCCAAGTCGGCCAGGGCGACCGGTCCGGCCGTCGTCCACGCCACGTTCGGCAGGAGTCCGAACACCCCGTCCAGGTTGACCGTGCGGGGGGCGACGAGCCGGTGCGACAGCAGATGCAGGCGCAGGTACACATCGGCGGTGTCGGCCGGCGGGGCTGACAGGTCGTCGACCAGTGTGATCACGGTGTCCACCCGCACGGCCCGCACCTCGTCGCGCTCGATCGCCCCGGCGATGTCCGGAGCGTCCAGTGGCTGCCGGTTCAGGCTGGGGCGCGGATACCACACGTCGAGGACGGTGTCGCCCGCGATCGTGGCCAGCCCGATGCCGCTGGCCGGGGATGTGTTCAGCATGGCCCTAGCCTGCCACTGCCCCGGTCCGGCCGTGGTCATCCGGTCGGTGGTGCGGGCCGAACGTCCGCGGGCACCGCATCCGTCGGCGAAGTCAGGTGAGAAGACCCGTGTTCGTTCAGCGGCGGGCCGGCGCGGGCCCCGATCGTGGTGCCGGTTGGCCGCTCCGGCTCTGCGCCACGTACTGTGGTGCGATGCTGGATCTCTCGGCCGACGTGGTGAACCTGACGGCCGCGCTGGTGGACATCCCTAGTGAGTCGCGTCATGAACGGCGGATCGCGGACGCCGTCGAACGGGCGCTGCGGCCGCTGCCCCATCTGGACGTCACCCGCCTCGGGAACACCGTGGTCGCCCGCACCGACCT
The DNA here is from genome assembly GCA_035429705.1 of Actinomycetota bacterium. GTDB lineage: Bacteria > Actinomycetota > Actinomycetes > S36-B12 > UBA10799 > JADKAV01. Next base: position 6,344 of record DAOMFH010000023.1, on the reverse strand, counting down.
TGGGCGTGCCGAACGGGTGGTGCTCGCCGGCCATCTGGACACGGTGCCGGCGGCCGACAATCTGCCGCACCGCATCGAAGGTGACAACCTGTACGGACTCGGCTCGAACGACATGAAGGGCGGCGTGGCCGTCGCGTTGCGCTGCGCCCACGAAGTGACCCAGCCCAGCCGGGACGTCACCTACGTGTTCTACGAGTGCGAGGAGATCGACGACGAGGCCAACGGTCTGCGCCGGGTGGCCGCCGAGAACCCCGGGCTGCTGAGTGCCGACTTCGCAGTCCTATTGGAACCCAGCGATGCCGGAGTCGAGGCGGGCTGCCAGGGGACCCTGCGCGCGCGCGTGCGCACGTCCGGGCAGCGGGCCCACTCCGCACGGTCATGGCTCGGCAGCAATGCCATCCACGCCGCCGCCGACATCCTGAACCGGCTCACGCAATACCAGCCACGCACCCCACTGGTGGACGGACTGCAGTACCGCGAGGGGCTCAATGCGGTCGGCATCGAAGGCGGCGTCGCCACGAACGTGATCCCCGATGCGTGCGTGGTCACGGTCAACTACCGGTATGCGCCGGACGTCACGCCGGCGCAGGCGCAGGCCCACGTCCAGGAGATCTTCGACGGCTATCCGGTGGAGGTCGTGGACAACTCGCCGGGCGCGCTACCCGGACTGAGCCATCCCGCGGCCCGCGCCTTCCTGGCGGCCACCGGCGCCGTGCCCCGGCCCAAGTTCGGGTGGACCGACGTGTCCCGCTTCTCGGCGCTGGGAGTCCCCGCGGTCAACTTCGGCCCGGGGGACCCGTCGCTGGCGCACACCCGAGGTGAGTACGTGCCGATCGAGCACCTGCAAAGGTGTGAGCGGCAGATGATGCAGTGGCTGCGGTGAAGGCGGCGCTGCTCGGCGCGGGAGTCGCCGGACTGTGCCTGGCTGTGGCCGCGACCGGTGTGCAACCGGTGTCGGGCAAACCCAAGCCGAAGGCAACGTCCTGGTCGCATCAGGGCCTGACGGACATCCGCGGGGTGGACGTCTCGCGCTGGCAGCACATCGGCCCGGGTGTCCTCGACTTCCAGAAACTGCAGCGGCGCGGGGTCCGGTTCGTGGTCCTGAAGTCCGGCGACAGTTCCGCCTCCGCGCACGCGGAGGCCGGCTACTGGTACTGGCGGGACCGGGCGGCGGCCCGCCGGGCCGGCCTGCTGGTCGGCGCCTACTACTACGCCACCCCCACGAGCCGACCGAGTCGCGTGATCGCAGATGCGAGGGCGCAGGCCCGCAAAGCATCGGCGCGAGTGGGTGGGCGGCTGCCCGCCGGTCACCTTCCGCTGGCCCTGGATCTGGAGACCGAGGCAACCCGGCTGGGCCGCGCCGACCTGACCCGCTGGGCGGTGGCGTGGCTGCGGCTGGTGGAGAAGCGCACCGGCCGCACCCCCTGGTTCTACTCCTACACGCGGTACATGGAACGACGGCTGCTGCCGGATGCGCAGTTGCAGAGTTATCCGCTGTGGCACGCCAACTGGGGCTTGTTCCTCAAGTCCCAGCCGATGCAGATCCGGGGCTGGCCGGCCGACCACGCCCGGGTCTGGCAGTTCACGGACTCGGGGCGTCTGCCCGGTTCCGGCTCGCGGGTGCTGGATCTGAACGTCTACCGGGGCACGGGCGAGCAGTTGCTGGCTGAGGCCGGGCTGGGGCCGTGGGCCGCCCAGCGATACGACCTGCCGCTGGGACGCCCGGGTCCGACCGCGAGTCCGACCGCGAGTCCCACGGTGAGTCCGACAGCGACTCCGACGGACAGCCCTGGGGTGAGCCCGACGCCGAGCGTCCCGGCCGCCGGGGACTGATCGGGCGGGCGGCCACGCCACGCACGACGGCACCTGTGGCCGGGTGAGTTCGGCCCGGCAGGGGTGCGCGCAGGAATGGGATCAGCGGGGTGCGGGACCGTAGGTTGGCGGCATGAGCGATACCCCGCACCCGGAGATGCCTGTCGGGGGGCACCGCCCCCGCACCCGGGGGATCGTGCACGGGCCGCAGTCGCACAGGTCCACGACCGACCAGCGGCTGCTGGACACCCGGGCGTCAGGGGACTGGGAGCACACCGACCCCTGGCGGATTCTGCGGATCCAGGCCGAGTTCGTCGAGGGGTTCGGTGCGATGGCCAACATCGGCCCGGCGATCTCGGTCTTCGGCAGTGCGCGGACCAGTCGGGATCATCCGGAGTACGGCGCGGCTCGGGAAGTGGGGGCGCGCCTGGCCGGTGCCGGCTATGCCGTGATCACCGGGGGCGGGCCGGGGATCATGGAGGCCGCCAACCGGGGTGCGTTCGAGGCGGGCGGCACCAGCATCGGCCTGGGAATCGAGTTGCCTTCCGAGGAGCGGCTCAACGACTGGGTCGAGATCGGCGTGAACTTCCGCTACTTCTTCGTGCGCAAGACGTGCTTCGTGAAGTACAGCCGCGGATTCGTTGCGTTCCCCGGTGGTTTCGGGACCCTGGACGAACTGTTCGAAGCGCTCACCCTGGTGCAGACGCACAAAGTCACCCGCTTCCCGATCGTGCTGGTCGGAACGGCGTATTGGGCGGGGCTGGTGGAGTGGGTCAGCACTCGCCTGACCTCCGAGGAGAAGATCGGGGCCAACGATCACGAACTGATGTATGTCACCGACGATCCGGCAGAGGTGATCGAGGTGATCCAGCGGGTGGACCGGCGGTAGCCCTGCGCCGGGACCACGTCGCAGCGCAGGGCTCAGGCCAGACCGCGCCGGCTGACGGCGGGTTGGCGGAGGCCGGCGATGGCCTGCACCATGTGCAGGGCGTCGAGCGTCTCCCGGGCTTCGTGCACCCGGAACACCCGGGCACCCAGCCAGGCGCTGACGGCGGTGGTCGCCAGGGTGCCCGCCAGCCGTTGTTCGACCGGGCGGCCCAGGGTCTCACCAATGAAATCCTTGTTGCTCAGGGAGACCAGGACCGGCCATCCGGTGGCCACCAGTTCCGGCAGTCGCCGGGTGCACTCCAGCGAGTGCCGGGTGTTCTTGCCGAAATCGTGGCCGGGGTCGATCAGGATGCTCGACCGGGGAACTCCCAATGCGACCGCTCGGCGGGCCTGGGCGAGGACGTCGGAGCGCACCGCGGCCATGACGTCCGGGTACTGAACTCGGTGGGGACGCGTGCGGGGCGCCAACTTGCCAGCGTGGGTGCAGACCAGACCCGCGCCGGCGCGGGCGGCCACCTCCGCCAGGCCGGGATCGTACCCGCCCCAGGCGTCGTTGAGCAGGGTGGCGCCTTCCGCACAGACCGCCGCGCCGACATCGGCACGCCAGGTGTCGACCGAGATCACCAGGTCCGGGTAGCGGGCCGCCACCTCCGCCACGAAGGCCACCACCCGGCGCTTCTCCTCGGCCGCGTCCACCTCCTGCCCGGGACCGGCCTTCACGCCGCCGATGTCAACTATCTGCGCCCCCTGTGCGACCACCTCGTCGACGCGGTCGAGGGCAGCACCGTGGGCGTAGGTGGCGCCCCGGTCGTAGAAGGAGTCCGGGGTGCGATTCACGATCGCCATGACGAGCAGTTCGTCGGCCCCGAAGCGGTGTTGGCCGAATGTCAGCGGTTGTGCGGCATCCATCAGGTGCCAGACTGTCACCTGATGTCCGGTCGTTCGTAAGGGGAGTGGCATGTCCTGGGTGTTCGCCCTGTTGGCGCTGGGCCTGGTCGTGGCCTTTGGCCTGGTGCTGGCCGGCAGGTTGCCGGCCGTGCCACAGCCCACCGCGCAGCGATACGCACAGCGCCTGCCCGAACGTCCTTCGGCCGCCGATGTGGATCTGCTCAGACTGCCGGTGGTCCTGCGCGGCTACCGGATGGACGACACCGACGCGGCCCTGGCAGTCCTGCGTGACCGCATAGCGGAACTGGAGGCGGCGCGCCTCCCGACCGCAGGCCCCGTGCGGCCGGGCGCCGACGTCGTGAGTGATCAGGCGGGGGAGCAGGTCTCGCTGGACAACGCCGAACCGCGTCCGTCACCGTTCGCGCCGCCGGGACCGGACGGAGGATGAGTACTCGGTGCGCAGCGACGCTATGTCCGCCGAGGCATCCGCACGAACCAAGGAGGAGCGGATAGACTGACCCCAGCGTGGCTTTCCGCAACGGCGGGGCGCGCGACCAGGCAGTTTTCGTGAGCGACGGAAGGGGACCCATATGGCGGCCATGAAGCCGCGAACGGGTGATGGCCCGATGGAGGTCACCAAAGAGGGACGCGGCTACGTGATGCGGGTACCCCTCGAGGGTGGTGGCCGACTCGTCGTGGAGATCTCCCGCGAGGAGGCCGCGGAACTTGGCGGTCTGCTCCAGAGCATCGACTAGCGGTGCGAATAACGCGTGAAGCGGGTTCCGGACTCTCGGAGCCCGCTTCAGCGTATGTGCCACCGGGGGAGCCGGTGAGCGCATGGAGGTGACAGCACGGCGGTCCCAGCCGGATGGCCGGATCGTGTTGATGGGAGTCGACGAGATCGTTCTGCCCGAGGTGCTCAGACCCCGCGGCAGCGACCTGCTGCTCCAGGCGGACGGCGCCGATCACTGGCTGCTGGTCGCGGCACCGCCTTCGGACTGGCGGGCGTTCGGCGCCGACGTCGTCCGGAAGGTTCCGTGCGGTTCCGTCGGATTCGCCAGCCCACCCGACGCCGATGACCTGCGGCAGTTCGTGACGGGCTGGCGGCTGGGCGGCTACCGCTACCGGCGTGGCGACGAATGCCGCCGGCAACTGGTGCTGCCGCCGGGCTGTGACGTCGCAGCTGAGTTGGCCGAGGCCGACGCGACGCTGGCTGCCCGGGACCTGGTGAACACTCCGTCGAACGTGAAGAACCCCCAGTGGCTGGTGCGCCGGGCCCGGTCGGTCGCCCGCGCCACCGGTGCGAGCGTGCAGGTGTTGGGACCGGCTCAGTTGCGGGCGGGCGGGTTCGGAGGACTGACCGCGGTCGGCGCCGGCTCAGCCACTCCTCCCCGGTTGGTCATCCTGCGCAAACCGGGCAGTGGCCCCCGCACGGTGCTGGTCGGCAAGGGCATCACGTTCGACTCCGGCGGCCTGTCCTTGAAACCGCGCGAGTCCATGGCGTTGATGAAGTCGGACATGGCCGGTGCCGCGGCCGTGCTGTCCGCTCTGCGACTGGCACCGGCCGAAGCCGACGTGACGGTCGTGCTGGGTTTGGCGGAGAACAGTCTGGGGGCGGGGTCGTACCGGCCCGGTGACGTGATCACCCACGTCGACGGGCGCACCACCGAGGTGCGCAACACCGATGCCGAGGGGCGACTGGTGCTCGCCGATCTGCTCGCCTATGCCGTGGCGGACCTGGACCCCGACGTGCTCATCGACGTGGCCACCCTGACGGGTGCGGCCACCATGGCCCTCTCCCGGGAGATGGGCGCGGTGTTCAGCCCCTACGCCGGACTGCGGCAGTCGCTGCTGGACGCCGCGGACAGCAGCGGCGAGGCACTATGGCCGATGCCGCTGGTGCAGTCCTACCGTGACCACCTGCGTTCCGAGATCGCCGACCAGGTGCACATCCCCGTCGGCGGTGCCGTCGGTGCCGGGGCAATAACAGCGGCGCTGTTCCTGCAGCCCTTCGCCGGTGACGTGCCCTGGGCCCATCTGGACATCGCCGGCCCGGCCCGGTCCACGGTCGTCGCGGGGGTGCGCACGACCGGTGGCACCGGCTTCGGCGCCGCCCTGCTGGGGCACTGGCTGGCGCGCGGTCCACGGTTCTGACGGCCCGCCGCAACTACGGGCGCAGAACCGCCACCAGGACGCCGTCGGCCAGCGGGAGCAGGGTGGTCAGCCAGTGTTCGGCCGAGTGCATCGATTCGGTGAACTGGCGCACCGCGAGTTGTTCGGGTTCGCGGCGGGCCGGGTCGGCTGCGTCAGCGACATCGAGGAAGACGGCGATCCCGCCGGGACGCAGTAGCCGGGCGGCTTGCTCGGCGAACGCCGCATGATCCGCGGGCTTGCCGGCCGACAGGAACAGGTCGTAGTGCCCGTCCGTGAGCCGGCTGAGTACCTCATGCGGGTCGGCTGCGATCAGGCGGGTGCGGGCGTGGCCGATCTCGGCGGCGGCGAACGCCTCCTTGGCGCCCCGGAGTCGCTCAGGATCAGCCTCGACGGAGGTCAGTACGCCGTCCTTGGCCATACCCTCGAACAACGCCAGGCCGGTGGTTCCGCCGTGGGAGCCGACCTCGACGGCGGCACCGGCATTGGTGAGTGCCGCGCACAGCGACAGCAGTCGCAGGACGCTGGCGTTGACCGTGCTCGGCGGCAGGTCGCCGGTGAGAATGGCGCTGTTCCAGTTCTCGCAGAACGCCAGCAGGTCTTTG
>DAOMFH010000022.1:12234-14971 GCA_035429705.1 Actinomycetota bacterium | reverse complement strand
CGATCCACGGATGTAGCACGCCGGGGTTGGCGGCGTGCGCTGGAGCCACCGCATCCGTGAGCAATCGCAACACCGGTGAGCAATTGCAACATCGGTGAGCAGGGATCCGGCCCATTTCGGCTCACGGATGCAGCGTCGGCTCACGGATGCAGCGTTCGCTCACGGTTGCAGCGTTCGCTCACGGTTGCAGCGTTCGCTCACGGATGCGGCGTTCGCTCACAGATGCGGCACGCCTGCCCCAGCGGTGCGGCGACCCGGCACGGCGGGAGCCTGAGCCGGGCTGTCGGAACGCGCAAGCAACACCTCACCCGTGGTACAGCGAGACCTCCGCGGCCTTCACCGCGAACACCACCTCGGTGCCGACCGACAGGTCCAGCCCGGCGACGGACTCGGCGGTGATGTCGGCGCTGAGGTCGTCCATGCGCACCCGGATCAGGTGGGCCTGCGGCTCGATCGAGGTCACCCGCCCGTGGAAGCGGTTGCGGGGGCTGCCGGTGGGTTCCTGCCGGTGCACCGACACCGCCTCGGGCCGGAAGATCGCCACGGCCTGCTCGCCTGCGCGCAGGGGGGTGTCGGCCTCGCCATGGACCTCGGCGCCGGTGGCGCTGCGCAGTCCATGCCCGGCCACGGCGGTCCCGCGCAGCATGTTCACCCCGCTGATGCTGGCGGCGAACGCGCTGCGCGGCCGCTTGAGCACCACGTCGGTGGGGCCTTGTTCCACCACGCGGCCCTCGTCGAGGACCAGGATCTGGTCGCACAGCAGCACCGCGTCGAGCAACTGGTGGGTCACGATCACCGCGGTGCGGCCGGCCAGCACCCGCCGCAGGGTCTGGCGCATGGCCGTGGCGATGTCCACGTCGATGGCCGACAGCGGCTCGTCCAGCAGCAGCAGGTGCGGCTCGGTGGCCAATGCGCGGGCCAATGCCACCCGCTGCTGCTGGCCGCCGGACAGCTGACCCGGCTTGCGTCCGGCCAGGTCGCTGGCCTCCACCTCGGCCAGCCACCGGCGGGCGGCACTGTGCGCCTGCGCGCGCGGCTGCCCCTGGCTGCGCGGGCCGAATGCCACGTTCTCCAGCACCGTCATGCGCGGGAACAGCAGGGGTTCCTGGGCGAGCAGGCCGATCCTGCGCTCGTGCGGGGGCACCCATCTGGCGTGACCGCCGCCGACGTCGAACAGCGTCTGGCCGTCGAGTTGCGCCTGTCCGGCGTCGGGCCGCAGCAGGCCGGCCAGGACCGCCAGCAGGGTGCTCTTGCCGGAGGCGTTGGCCCCGATCAGCGCCAGCTTCTGCCCGGCGGGCAGTTCGAAGGCGACGTCGAGGTTGCGCTGCGCCAACTGGGCTCGCATCGACAGGCTCATGCCGGCGTGGCCGATCTGCGGGCCAGCCCGATGACCAATGCGGCGACCACGACCAGCAGCAGCGACAGGGCGATCGCCGCGTCCGGATCGGTTTCACGCTGCAGGTAGATCTCCAGCGGCAGGGTGCGGGTGGTGCCCTGCAGACTGCCGGCGAACGTGATCGTCGCGCCGAACTCCCCGAGGGCCCGGGCGAACGACAGCACCGCGCCGGAGGCCACCGCCGGGATCACCATCGGCAACGTGACCCGCCGCAACACGGTGGTGGGCGGGGCGCCGAGGGTGGCGGCGACCTGCTCGTAGCGCTGGCCGAACGTGCGCAGCGCGCCCTCCAGGCTCACCACCAGGAACGGCAGGGCCACGAATGTCTGCGCCATGATCACCGCGGTGGTGGAGAACGCGACCTGTACCCCGATCACCTCGAAGGTCCGGCCGAGCAGGCCCCGGCGGCCGAACGTGTACAGCAGCGCGATGCCGGCCACGACCGGCGGCAACACCAGCGGGAGCAGCACCATCGACCGGACGACGTCCTGCCCGCGGAACTGGCTGCGGGCCAGCACGATCGCCATCGGCACCCCCAGGATCAGGCACAGCAGCGTGGCCACCGTGGACGTCTTCAGGCTCAGCCACAGCGCGGCCATCGACGACGGCGAGGTGATCAGCGCCGGGAACTGAGCCCAATCCACCCGGACCACCATCGCCGCCAGCGGCAGCACGATGAACAGGGAGCCGAGGCCGGCCGGGATGAACAACCACCCCGGCACGTCCAGGCGAGGAGTGCGCGCAGCCATGGTCAGGGGGTGCCGAATCCCGCCCCGGCCAGCACCTGCTGACCCTGCGGGCTGCGCACGTACTGCTCGAACTGCTCGGCCAGGTCCTGGTTGGTGCTGTCGGTCAGCACCCCGATCGGATAGGTGTTCACGGCGTTGATCCGCTTGGGGATGCTCACCTCGTCAACCGCCTCGCCGGCACCTTTGACGTCCGTCACGTAGACCACGCCGGCATCGGCCTGGCCCGAGGTCACCTTGCCCAGCACATCGGTCACCGAGGCCTCCTCGCTGACCGGCGAGAGCTTCACACCGGAGCTCTTCTCGATCGCCACGGTCGCCGCGCCGCACGGCACCTCCGGGGCGCAGACCACCACGTCGGTCCCCTTCTTCGCCAGGGAGGCGAACGAGGTGATCCCGGCCGGATTGCCCGGGGGCACCGCGATCGCCATGGTGTTCGTGGCGAAGTCGCTCGGCTGGCCGGCGATCAGCTGGTCGGCCACCGCCTTGTCCATGTTGGCTTGGTCGGCCGAGGCGAACACGTCCGCCGGCGCGCCCTCCTGCAGCTGTGCGACCAGCGTGGAGGAGCCGCCGAAGCTGAACTTGACCGTGGTGC
>DAOMFH010000022.1:6014-12134 GCA_035429705.1 Actinomycetota bacterium | reverse complement strand
TGCAGCTGTGCGACCAGCGTGGAGGAGCCGCCGAAGCTGAACTTGACCGTGGTGCCCGGGTGCGCGGCCTCGAACTGCCGGCCCAGTTCGGTGAAGGTCTGCTGCAGCGAGGCAGCCGCGAACACTGTGATCTCGGTGGTCGCAGGCGGGCTCGGGTCGTTGGAACAGGCCGCGACGAAGGGCATCACGGCCACCAGTGCGGCGGCGATCCACAGTCGCATCTTCCGGTGGTTCATGAATTCGCGCCCCTGTCGGTCTCGACGATCACGTTCGTCGACTTGATGACGGCCACGGCCACCGATCCCGGCTCCAGGCCAAGGTCCCGCACGGCCTCGGTGCTCATCAAAGACACGATCCGGAACGGTCCGCACTGCAGTTCGACCTGCGACATCACCGCGTCCGAATGGACATCGGTGACCAGGCCCACGAACCGGTTGCGGGCCGAACTGCTCACCGGTGACTTGTCCGGCGGCGGGGCGGTGTGACCGCGGGCATACATCGCCAGTTCGTACCCGTCGATGATCATGCGCCCGGCCGCGTCGGTGCTCGTGCTCAACGTGCCCGCATCCACCAGCCGGCGGATGGTGTCGTCGCTGACCCCGAGCAGGACCGCCGCATCCTTGATCCGCAACTGCGTCATACATGAGAGCCTACCTCCGCACGCACGGCCCCCATTCGGCAGTACGTCCGCAGATGCGGAATCGTGAATGTCTATCCGTAGATCGCGTCGATGTCCTCGGCATGATCGCGCGCCACCACGCTGCGCTTCAGTTTCTGGGTGGGCGTGAGGTGGCCGGACTCCTCGGTGAACGACACCGTCAGCAGTCTCCACACCCGGATGGACTCCGCCTTGGAGACCGCGGAGTTGGCGTCGTCCACGGCTGCCTGGATCTCGACGTGCAACTCCGGATCGTCACGCAACTCGATCGCCGTGCGGCCGGGCTTGCCGCCCGCGGCCGCCCACGCCGCGAGAGCGTCCGGGTCCAGCGTGATGAGCGCGCCGATGAATTTCTGGCCCTCCCCGACGACCATCGTCGGACCGATCAGGTTGTGCGCCTGCATCCGGTCCTCGAGCACCGACGGCGCGACGTTCTTCCCGCCGGCGGTGACGATGATCTCCTTCTTGCGCCCGGTGATCCGCAGGAAGCCATCGGCGTCAAGCTCTCCGATGTCCCCGGTGCGGAACCAACCGTCGGCGTCGATCGTCTCGGCGGTCGCATCCGGGTTGTGGTGATACCCGGCCATGACGTGCGGGCCCCGCAGCCAGACCTCGCCGTCGTCGGCGATCCTGACCGCCGTGCCGGGCATCGGCTGCCCGACCGTGCCGATGCGGGGGTTCTCCGCCCGGTTGAAGGTACCCGAGGCGGTGGTCTCGGTCAGTCCGTAGCCCTCCATCACGGTCAGTCCGATGCCCGCGTAGAAGTAGCCGAGCCGCTCGCCGAGACTGGCCCCACCGGTGATCGCGAAGCGCAGATTCCCGCCCATCGCGGCGTGCATCTTGCTGTAGACGAGCCGGGAGAACACCGCGTGCTGGGCGCGCAGCCACAGCGACGGCTTGCCTGCGCGCACGGCGCGGCCGTAGTCGATGGCGACCTTGGCGGCCCGCTCGAAAACCTTCCCCTTGCCGGCCGCGTGCGCCTTCTGCTGGGAGGCGTTGAAGATCTTCTCGAAGATGCGCGGGACACCCACCAGGAAGGTGGGGCGCACAGTCAGCATGTCCGCGGGCAGCTGCTTGGGCGCCGGGCAATGGGCCACCTGCATCCCGCCGAGGGCGCAGTAGACCTGGGCCCCGCGACCGAGCACGTGAGCCAGCGGCAGGAACAGCACAGTGCGCGCACCCGGCTGCTGCACGACCGGGCCGGTCGTGGCGACCAGCGTGCGGACCACGAACATGAGGTTCTCGTGGGTGAGCACGCACCCCTTCGGCCGGCCCGTGGTGCCGGAGGTGTAGACGATGGTGGCGATGTCCTGCGCCGATGCCCCGGCCAGCCGCCGCTGGAGTTCAGCGTCGTCGACTCCGGCCCCCTCGGCCGCCAGTGTGTCCAGCAGGCCGTCGGCGATCACCCAGACCGGTGGCGGATTCGGCGTCTGCCGCACCCGCTCGGCCGACGACCCGGTGTCGACCATCACCGCAACGGCACCGCTGTCCGCGAGGATCCACTCGATCTGCTCGACCGACGACGAGTCGTAGACGGGCACCGCGAACGCACCGATCGACCACAGCGCGAAGTCCAGCACCGCCCACTCGTAGCTGGTCGGCGAGAGCAGCGCCACCGGGGTGCCCGGCTCGATCCCCCGGGCCACAAGTCCCTTGGCCACAGCCCGGACCAGCTGGTCGAACTGCTTGGCGGTCACGTCGGTCCAGCCGTCACCGGAACGCACCAGGTACACGGGATGGTCGGGTCTGGTGCGCGCGTTGTCCGCGGGGATGCTGCCGGCCGTGCCGGTTACGGGCAGTTCGATCTCGGCGGGGATCTCCAGTTGCTGGCGCATGACCAACCTTCCTGCCCTGAATCGGGCGCGTACCCACCTTCCAGGGTAGTCCCGGGTGGGCGGGCGCCGATCCTGCGGCCGCTGCCGCGACCGTCCGCCCGTCAGGGCCCGGCCGTGTTGACCGAGAAGCGCAGGATCAGGAACTCGGCGGGCCGCAGGACGGCCAGGCCGGTCTCGACGATCATCCGGCCCTCCAGCACGTCCACCTCGGTCATGGTCCGGCCCAGGCCGACCGCGACGAAGAACGCGTGCTGCGGCTTCGTGCCCTGCAGCGCACCCTGGCGCCACAAGCCGGTCAGGAAGTCCTCGATCATCACCTGCACCCGGGCCCACGTGTTCGCGTCGTTGGGTTCGAAGACGAACTGGTCGAGCGCCGGTCCGACGGACTTCTCGACGAAGGTGGCGAACCGGCGCACACTCACGTAGCGCCACTGGTCGTCGTTGCCCGCCAGCGTGCGCGCCCCCCAGACCAGCGTGCCCCTGCCCGCGAACCGGCGGATGGCGTTCACCGACTTGCCGCCCACCGGGTCCACGTTCAACAGATCCTGCTGAACGCTGGAGATCTCGATCGTGGGTCTGATCACGGCTGCCAGGGAGGTGTTGGCCGGGGCCTTCCACACGCCGCGTTCGGCATCCACCTTCGCGTACACCCCGGCGATCGCCGCACTCGGCGGCAGCCTCATCGGCAGTTCCCGGATGGCCGCCACCGCGTGCGTGCGGGTCTGCTCGTCCAGCGAATCCAGCGGCACCGCAGCACCGCCGTCGACCGTCACCTGAACCGCGGACTCGTCGTAGGCGTGCGGCAGGGTGGTTTCGAGGTTCGGGGCGTAGGCGGCGCCGTAGGCGAGGAACCGGTCCGGGCCGCCGGCACGGAAGGCGGCGACCGCCCGCAGCAGGTCCGCGTGCGGATCGGACAAGGACTCGCCACCACCGTGGACGTCCATCACCACGAACCGGTCCTGCCGGTCGTGGCACTGCCCGAGCGCAGCCTCCTGCAGGGCTTTGAAGCCGGCCAGGCTCAACGACTGGGCCTCCGGGATCACGATGAGGCTCGGACCGTCGGCCCCGGCCAGCGCCCCGATCCCCTGCTCGAGTTCGGCTGCGACGAGGTCTGTCCCGAGCGGCCGGTAGGGCCCCACGGACACGATGTACGCACTGCTTCCCCCATTGGCGAAGAACAGTCGCACGGCGCTGCAAAGGATGTGCTTGGAGCGGGCGGCCTCGGGCAGGTCCGCCGCGGCCCGGATGCCGGTCGCCGTGACCCGCACCGCCACGGTGATGCCGGTCTCGGGCTGGGCGCCGCCGAAGTTCTGCTCGTAGTCGGCCAGCGAATCGATCCGCGTCGGCGTGCGGGTCAGTGCCCCGGCCGGGTCGCCGGCCTTCTCGGTGTAGCCGACGAACGCCGGGATCGCGGTGGGCGCGGGCGAGATGGCAGCCGGGACAGCGGGAATCTCCTCGATGTAGCCCCCCGGTGGCGTGCGCCTGGGCATCGGTTTCCTCCGGCGGTCATCGCAGACAGTGCGGGCGCTGGCCAGTCTCACCCGTATCCGGCGACCCGGTCAAGCCGCCTGCGGATTGACCCCCTGCGGGGGAAGCGTCCGCGGGCCTCGCCCTGGCAGACTCTGCCGGGTGAACGATGATCTCGACCTGTCCGCACAAGCCGGCATCCTGCTGGGCGCCTTCATGACCGGGCGTTCCTTCCAGCCGAACCTGCTCAGCCGGGCCACCCGCGACCAGGCGATCCTGTCCGGGGTCGCCGGCGCGACCGGATACAGCTGGGGCACCTCGGCGCACTCGTTCCTGCAGTCCGTGGCGCTGCGCCTGGGCGGCGGGCCCGCAGTGACCGGGGCGCTCGTCGACTCCGCAGCACTCGCGGCCGGCCTGGCGACCGTGCGCGCCCTGCCGTTCCACGAACATGAGCGCCGGGGCCGGTCCTTCGCCAGACTGGTGGGCCTGGGCTACGGGTCGGCCGGTGCGGCCGGTCTGCTCGCCGCCGTCAGCCGGCGCCTGCCCGGCCCCCGGTTCGCGGTCGGCGCCGGCAGTGCCGCGCTGATGGCTGGAGCCGGGTACGCGACGATCCGCAAGTCCGTGGCCGGATCGCAGGACTCCGCCGACGGCAGGGCGCACGAGGACGTGGTGCGCAGCGTGGCCGCGCCGAAGGCGGTGGCCGCGGCCGGTGTCACCACCGCGCTGATCGTCGCCGCCGGACACGGCGAGGCGAAGCTGAGTTCCGGGCTGTCGCGCGTGACCGCGGCGGTGCTCGGCGGGGATCCGTCCGACCACCGCACCGCCGGGCGGCTGGCCGCATTCGGGGTGCTGGCCGCGGCCGGGTGGGGTGCGGTGACCCTGGTCAACCGCAAACTCGCGGTGGGCGGCAGTTCCGCGGACAACTCCAACGTCGAGGCCCCGGATCTGTCCGAGGTGACCGGCGGGCCGGGGACATTGATCCCCTGGGACAAGCAGACCCGCGAGTCGTCCCGCTGGCTGACCGCGGTGCTGCGGCCCGACCAGATCACCGACGTCATGGGTGAGCCGGCCAAGCAGCCCATCCGGGTGTACGCGTCGCTGGACAGCGCGGACAGCGAGCAGGCGCGCGTCGATCTGCTGCTGGCCGAGATCGACCGCACCGGGGCACTGGACCGGGCGGTGTTCGCGTTGTTCTCCCCGACCGGTTCCGGCTACGTCAACTACGTGGCCACCGAGACCCTGGAGTACCTCAGCCGCGGCGACTGCGCATCCGCATGCGTGCAGTACTCGGTGCTGCCCTCCGCGCTGTCGCTGAATCGCGTCCACATGGGCACCCGGCAGACGAGGATGCTGGTCAACGGCATCGTCGAACGCCTGCTGGCCAGGCCGCCGCAGAAGCGCCCCAAGTTCGTGCTGTTCGGCGAGAGCCTGGGGTCGCAGGTCAGCCAGGAGATGTTCCGCGGCCAGAACATGACCGGTCCGACCGGCATCTCACTGGACGCCGCGGTGTGGATCGGGACCCCCAACGCAACCGTGTGGCGCGACGAGTTGTGGGGCGACCGCAGCGTCTCGCAGGTGCCTGCCGTCGGCCCCGGCGCGGCGTTCATCTCCCGCGCCGTGCGCGACTGGCGCGGCCTGTCCCCCGAGCAGCGCAGCCAGGTCAAGTACCTGCTGCTCAACAACGGCGACGACCCGATCCCCAAGTTCGGCCAGCAGCTGCTGTGGCGCCAGCCCGACTGGCTCGGCCCGGACGCCTCGCGCCCGCCCGGCTCCCCGCGCGGCTCGGCCTGGCAACCGGTGGTGACGTTCTTCGCGACGTTCCTCGACATGCAGAACGCGCTGGCCCCGACCCCCGGGGTGTTCGACGAGGGCGGGCACGACTACCGCCGGGAGACCCCGGAGGCGGTGCGGCAGGTGTTCGGGCTGACGGCCACCGATGAGCAGATGGCCCGGGTTCAACGATCCCTGCAGGAACGTGAACTGCACTTCGAGGTGCAGCGGGACTGGGACGCCGCGGCCGCCGCGCCGCAGGACAAGCAGGCCGAGGCTCAGCAGAAACTCGAGCAGCGGGTCGGGGAATGGGTCGGCCACGAGGTGGACGCCGACGAGGTGCGCAAACTCGCGGAGTGAGGCTCGTCCCCGGGCGCCCTCGGACCTGCC
>DAOMFH010000022.1:4342-5914 GCA_035429705.1 Actinomycetota bacterium | reverse complement strand
AGCGCGGCCAGATGTGCGAACACCTCGCGGAGATCGCCGGGGAGGGTTCACACTGAACCCATGACTGGTGAACTGCGAGACCGTGCCGAATCCGCCCTGCGAGCCTGCGGGGCTCCCATCCCGACCGGCACCGGGTGGGTCTCCCACTCCCCCATCGACGGCGGCGACCTGCTGCCGCTGGGACCGCTGGACGCTGACGGGGTGCTCGAGGCGATCGGGGCGGCCCACAGCGCGTTCCTGGACTGGCGATCGGTGCCCGCCCCCGTGCGCGGCGGACTGGTCAAAGCGTTCGGCCGGCTGCTCGAGCAGCACAAGGAGGCCCTGGCCGATCTCGTCCAGCTCGAGGTCGGCAAGATCCGCTCCGAGGCGCTCGGCGAGGTCCAGGAGATGATCGACATCTGCGACTTCGCGATCGGGCTGTCCCGGCAGCTCGAGGGGCGCACCATGCCCTCGGAACGCCCCGGGCACCGGCTCATGGAGACCTGGCACCCCGCCGGGGTGGTCGCCGTCATCTCCGCGTTCAACTTCCCGGTCGCGGTGTGGGCGTGGAACACCACGATCGCGCTGGTCTGCGGCGACACCGTGATCTGGAAGCCCAGCGAGATGACCCCGCTGTGCTCCCTGGCCTGCAACGCCCTCATGGAACAAGCCATCGCGCAGACCGGCGCACCGGCCGACGTGCACCGGCTGGTGCTGGCCGACCGCGACCAGGCCGGCGCGCTGCTGGACGACCCGCGGGTGGCCGTGGTCAGCGCGACCGGCTCGGAGCGCATGGGCGCCCAGATCGGGCCGCGGGTGGCCGCCCGGTTCGGCCGGACCATCCTGGAACTGGGCGGCAACAACGCCGCGATCGTCACGCCTTCCGCCGACCTGGACCTGGCCCTGCGCGGCATCGTGTTCGCCGCGGCCGGTACCGCCGGGCAGCGCTGCACCTCGATGCGGCGGGTCATCGCCCACGAGTCGGTGGCCGCGGAACTGACCCAGCGGATCGCGGCCGCCTACGACGGGCTGCCGGTCGGCGACCCCCTGCAGGACGGCACCCTGGTCGGCCCGCTGATCAACGATCGCGCCTACGAGCGGATGCAGGATTCGATCCAGCGAGCGGTGGCCGCGGGCGGCACGCTGGTCACCGGCGGCGAGCGGGTCGACGTCAACGGCGCCGACTCGTACTACGTGCGCCCAGCGCTGATCACCATGCCGGAACAGAGCGAGGTGGTGTGCGAGGAGACGTTCGCACCGCTGCTGTACGTCATGACCTACACCGACTTCGACGACGCGATCGCACTGCACAACGCGGTACCGCAGGGGTTGTCGTCCAGCGTCTTCACCTTGAACCAGCGGGAGGCCGAGCTGTTCATGTCCGCGGCCGGCTCGGACTGCGGCATCGTCAACGTGAACATCGGAACCTCCGGCGCGGAGATCGGCGGAGCGTTCGGCGGGGAGAAGACCACCGGCGGCGGCCGGGAGTCCGGTTCGGACGCCTGGCGCGGCTACATGCGCCGGGCCACCAACACGATCAACTACTCCACCGAACTCCCGCTGGCGCAGGGCGTGAACTTCGGATGACGACGC
>DAOMFH010000022.1:0-4242 GCA_035429705.1 Actinomycetota bacterium | reverse complement strand
GCAGTCCGACGTGCCGCCCGGCGTCCTCGACTTCGACCCCGAGCGGATGCGCGAACTCGGCTACTGGGTGGTCGACCGCACGATCGAACACCTGGCCACGTTGCGCGACCGCCCGGCGATCTCGTCGGCCCCGTTCGACGAACTGGTCGCGGTGCTGGGCGGCCCGCCGCCCCGGCAGGGTCAGCCGGTCGAGGAGGGGTTGCGCCTGCTGGCCGACGTCGCGCTGGAGAACCAGCAGCACGGCGATCACCCGCGCTTCTTCTCGCGGGTGCCCGGTCCGTCCTCGCCGGTGGGGGTGCTCGGCGAGTGGCTGGCCACCGGGATGCAGTCCATCACCTCCTCGTGGGGTGGCGGTTCGGGCACGGCGACCCTCGAGGTCGTCGCGCTGGGTTGGCTGCGCGACGCCCTGGGCCTGCCGCCGGAAAGCGAGGGGGTGCTGGTCTCGGGGGGTTCCATGGCCAACATCACCGCGCTCATCGCCGCCCGTGCGCACGTCGGCCCCGGCCTGGTCTACGTGTCCGACCAGACCCATTCGTCCATCGTGCGCGGGCTGCGCGCGATGGGCTGGACCGACGACCAGATCCGGGTCCTGCCGACCGACAGTTCCTACCGCCTGTCCCCCGACACGCTGCGCGAGGCAGTCGCCTCCGATCAGGCCGCCGGGCGGCAGCCGCGCATCGTGGTGGGCACCGCTGGTTGCACGAACACCGGCTCGATCGACGACCTGCCGGGCCTCGCCGACGTCTGCGCCGCGCACGGGATGTGGCTGCACGTCGACGGGGCGTACGGTGGACCGGCCGCGCTGGCCGCCGACCGCAACGGCATCCTCGGCCTGGAGCGGGTCGACTCGTTCGCGCTCGACCCGCACAAGTGGTTGTTCCAGCCGTATGACATCGCCTGCGTGTGGGTTGCCCGGCCCGGCGGGCTGGAACGCACCTACGCCATGCATCCGGAGTACCTGCGCGACACCCAGGCCGGATCCATGGACCTGCACAACCGCGGCTTGGAACTGACCCGCCGCAGCCGGGCCGCGAAACTCTGGCTCACGCTGCGCACCTACGGCCTGGACACCCTGGTCGCCGCCATCGGCCGCGGCATCACCTCCGGGCAGGAAGCGCAGCGGCTGATCGAGCAGCAGCCGGACCTGGCGATCGTGACCCCGGCCAGTCTCGGGGTCGTCACCTTCGCCGTGCGCGGCCTGGACGACGCCGGCCACTCGGCCATCGCCGCGGCGATCACCGCCGACGGCTACGCCGCGCTGAGCAGCACGGTGCTGTCCGGGCGCACCGTCCTGCGGCTGTGCACGATCAGCCCCCGGACCACCCGGGAGGATCTGGAGCGCACCGTGGAACTGATCGTGACGACGGCGGCATCTGAGTTCCGGTGAGAGCCGGGCGGCGCCTGGGCCGGCTCAGTGGCTTCGCGGCCGCGGTCCTGATCGTGCTGCTGGCCTCCTGTTCACCAGCAGGCGTGCAACTTGAGCAGGTGGCCTACGCCCATGTCTCGCCGACGCAGACGATGGACCTGTACCGGCCCACCCGCATCCGCGGACCGTTGCCGGTCGTGGTGCTCATCCACGGCGGATCCTTCCTGATGGGCAATGCGAGCACGGAAAGCCGACTGGCGCGTGAACTGGCCGGGGAAGGGTTCGCGGTGGCCTCGCTGAACTACCGGCTGTCCGGGGAGGCCGGATACCCCGCCGGTGCGCAGGACGTCAAAGCGGCCGTGCGCTGGCTGCGGGCCAACGCGGCCGAATACCGGCTCGACCCCGACCGGATCGCAGCCTGGGGGCACAGCGCCGGCGGCTGGCTGGCGAACATGCTGGGCGCCACCGGGGACCAGCCGACGATCTTCGACGACCCCGCCCTGGGCAACCCCGGGCAGTCCTCGGCGGTTCAGGCGGTGGTCTCCTGGTACGGCCTGAGCGACTTCTCGACCCTGGACGCGCAGGCCCAGCTGGTCGCCGTGTGCGCCGGGCGGTCCCCCGTGCACAGCGCGGCGGACTCGGCCGAGTCGATCTGGCTGGGCGAGTCGCTGGCCACCTCGCCCAGGACCGCGTCCACCAGCATCCCCGGCTACGTTGCCACCGCCAGGCAACTGCCGCCCTGGCTGCTGGTGCACGGCGACTCCGACTGCGTGGTCCCGGACGGACAGTCGATGCAGTTGCAGCAGGCGCTGGACCGGGCCGGCGCGCAAGTGACCTACGTGCTGGTGCCCGGCGGGAGGCACGGCGATCCGGCCATCGACGTCACGCAGACGCAGCCTTCGATCGAGTTCCTGAGGGCCGTCTTCGGGATGGGGTGAACCGGTCTTGCGTGGCGGGGTCAGCGGCACGTGAAGGCGCGGAACCCACCCTGTGCCGGACCCCACCGGGCATCGACTGAGTCGACCCGGCCGGGACGGCGCACGACCTGCGACCCACCGCCGCGCAGCCATTCGAGCACCTTCTGGCAGTCGGCGCGCGGGCCTTCCACGATCACCAGCACGTCGCCGTCGGGCAGGTTCTGCGCCACCCCGACCAAGCCCATGGTCTCGGCGTAGGTCATGGTCGACCACCGGAAACTGACGCCCTGCACCCAGCCACTGACCGTCGCGGTCAGCCGGACCCGTTGCGCCGGATCGTGGCTGTGCATCCCACCAGTGTGGCCCGCCGCAACCGCCGGGTCGAGCGGACACTGGTTGGCGAGTGGTCGAGCCGAAGAAACGGGCCTCGGATTTGCGGGAGCGCTGAGCCCGTCCGGCACCCCGAGCATGTGGCTTCGCCGATGCGCCGGCCCCAGTTGGAGCGGGACCCGTGTCTGCGCAATGTCGACTCCACGGTGATCCTCGACCGGAGGCGTCAATGCCCTGTCCACAGGGCAGGCCGTGAACCGGGGTGGATGCCGGCTGCTCATCCACAGATTCGCCCGCGAGCCCCTGCCGTCGGAGGAACCGTAGTTGCCTGAGGGCATGACCTTGACAGCGTGGCTCATCGGGGATGACACCCAGAGCATCCTCGACGACCTGACGGCACCCGGCGGCTACCCCCGGGCGCACGTGTGGGTACCCGTCGACTCGACGATCCATACGTCATCTCCACAACTGCGCAGGTACCAGTCGGCCTGGGCGCAACGCACCACCGACACTGAGCAGTGGGTCGAGATCGCGGTGCCCGCGGACGTCATCCTGGAGGCCGTCGGCGCATGGGCACTGGCCCACCCGAAGTCGCTGAGCTACAGCAGGGCACTGCTGTCGGATGTGCAGACCCGAGACGGCGCACTGGCAGCCAGGGTTCCCCGCTACTTCCGCACGATCGCGTCGCAGTGGACCGTCGAACAGGTCGGACAGGACCCGTTGATCACACGGCGCGGACGTGAGACGACGTGCGCGACGATCGGAGAACTCGACCTGAAGGCCTCGTTCCGCCGGGACCAGAGCCAACCGGACCTCGTGATCGACCACCGTGGTCCTCGCCTGCTCAAACGGAGCACGGGACGCTACTGCAACGTTTCGGGATGGACGAACCCCAGTCGGATCATGACCGAGTTACGCCAACTACCGCCCGACACCCCCATCCGCAGCGCCTGGTGCGCCGACTGAGAGGCAGACAACCATGCACTGTCAAGCGATCGTGTTCGGCGATCACCCCGAGCGGCTGATGGGCTCGCTCATCCGCACCTCGGGTCAGATGCCAGCCGACGTGCGCGTGCCACTGCAGGTGGACGACGCACACGGCCGCTCAGGGTGGCACATCGTGAACGAAGACCACCGGCAACTCATCGAGGAGGCTGCGTTCGAGTACGGATCCTGGGTGCACTGCGTGTGGCCCACCGCGTTCCTGCGCGACCACCTGGGACCACACGCCCTGCTCTCCGATGGCGCCCTCAGCAGCCTCGAGGTGCCCCGCAGACATATGCAGAAGCAGGCGGGCCAGTGGTGGGTGCAGGTTCCCCGCTTCTTCCGAACCGTCGGGGTGCGCTGGTCCGCCGTCCATGACTCGTCGCGGTGGCAGGGGTACGGCACGCAGGATGCAGCCAACGGCGCGACGACATCCAGCCTCGACCTGGAGTACAACCTCGCGACCCACGATCCGAACCTCGTCGTCGGACCGACCGGCCCGGTGTTCTACCAGGACCCGCAGGTGGAGGGTCGCGACGTCGCGCAGCGGCGGTTCGAGGCGACCCTGCCCCTCATGGAGTTGCCACCGAGCACGCCGGTGACCCTGGTCAACTGGCACGACAAGGACCCAGATCGACGGGGTCC
>DAOMFH010000021.1:0-15029 GCA_035429705.1 Actinomycetota bacterium | reverse complement strand
GCTTCACCGAGGAGCAGTTGGCCGACAACTACGCCGCCGCGCTCGACGAGGTGCTCCGGTTGAAGCCGTCGGCAGCCAAAGGCCGCTACATCAAGAAGGCCGTGATGTCCACGACCATGGGCCCGGGCATCCCCCTCGACCCCACCCGCAGCCGCGACGCCTGATCCCCGACCTGCGCGTCGGCCGTTCTTCGCGTTCCGCCGCCCCCGCGCCCGGGAACGGGCGACACTGGACGCACCGACTCCAGATGGGGGAATGGATATGCGAGAGGTGTCCGAGGCTGCGTTGGCCGCCCCACTCACCCGGGGCAGTCTGACCGACAGCGTGCTCAACCACGCCACGGCGGCGCCCGAGCGGGTCGCGCTGCGCCGGCACACCGAGGACGGCTGGCGTGACATCACCACCACCGAATTCAAGGCGGACGTCGTCGCCCTGGCCAAGGGTCTGATCGCGACGGGCATCCAGCACGGCGACCGGGTCGCCATCATGTCGGCGACCCGCTACGAGTGGACCGTCGCCGACTACGCCGGTTGGTTCGTCGGGGCCGTGGTCGTGCCCATCTACGAGACCTCCTCGGCTGAGCAGGTCCAGTGGATCCTCAGCGACGCGCAGTGTGTGGCGGTCTTCCTGGAGGGGGACAAGCACCTGCAGGTGTACCGGGAAGTCGCCGCGCAGGTCCCCACCGAGCATGTCTGGGTGTTCGACCACGGTGCGATCGACGAGCTCGTGACCGATGGGCGTGGCGTCGGCGACCATGAGGTGGAGCAACGCCGGGCGGCCGTCGTCCCCGACGACATCGCCACCGTCATATACACGTCCGGAACCACCGGCCGCCCCAAGGGCTGCGTGCTGACCCACCGGAACCTGCGTTTCGTGACCGACACCATCGCGGCGGGAATGCCCGGCCTGTTCGGCCCGCATGGTTCCACCCTGCTGTTCCTGCCACTGGCGCACGTGTTCGGCCGAGTCGTCGAGACCGGGGCCATCGAGACCGGCACCGTCCTGGGCCACACCCCCGACGTGAAGAACATCCTGGACGATCTCGCCGGCTTCCAGCCGCACTTCCTCCTGTCCGTGCCGCGGGTCTTCGAGAAGGTGTTCAACTCCGCGCAGATGAAGGCCACGGCCGAGGGCAAGGGCCGGATCTTCGAGATGGCCGCGGGGACCGCGATCGCCTACTCCGAGGCCCTGGACGGTCGCGGCCCGGGCGTCTTCCTGCGAGTGAAACACGGGCTGTTCGAGCGGTTGGTGTACCGCAAGTTGCGGGCGGCGCTGGGCGGCCGGGTGGACTACGCGGTGTCGGGTGGCGCCCCGCTCGGTGCCCGGCTCGGGCACTTCTTCCGCGGGATCGGGGTGACCATCCTGGAGGCGTACGGACTGACCGAGACCACCGCCCCCAGCACGCTGAACCGGCCCGATGCGATCCGGGTGGGTACGGTCGGCCGGCCCCTGCCCGGAGCGTCGGTCCGGATCGCCGACGACGGGGAGATCCTGCTCAAGGGCGACCAGGTGTTCCCGGGGTACTGGCGCAACGAGACGGCTACCGCGGAGATCCTGGACGCGGACGGCTGGCTGTACAGCGGTGACATCGGGGAACTCGACGACGACGGCTTCCTGCGGGTCACCGGCCGCAAGAAGGAACTCATCGTCACCTCGGCCGGCAAGAACGTGGCCCCGGCCGTGCTGGAGGACCGCATCCGGGCTCATCTGCTGGTCAGTCAGTGCATGGTGGTCGGGGACAACAGGCCGTTCATCGCCGCGCTGGTGACCCTCGACGGCGAGGCCGTGCCAGCCTGGCTGGAGCAGCACCACCGGCCGGCCGACACAGCCTTGGCGGACCTCGCCCAGGACCCGGCGATCATCGCCGAGATTCAAGCGGCGATCGACGAGGCGAACAAAGCTGTCAGCCGGGCCGAGGCGATCAAGAAGTTCGAGATCCTCGACGTGGAATGGACCGAGCAGGGCGGGCAACTGACCCCGTCCATGAAGTTGAAGCGCAACGTGGTCTCCGAGGAGTTCGGTGACCGGATCGAGGCGCTCTACGCCTGAACCTCCCGGCCCGGACCCGAGGCGGTCGGCCGGGTCCGTGGGCGCTCATGTACACTCGAGACGAACCAAAGACCGCCGGTCGCCGAATTCCAGGCAGAAACCCTGCGCAGGTGCACGCTGAACAAGCCCGGGCCTGCGCGCCTGGGCTTTCGTCCTTCCGGTGGCGGGAAGGAAACCATGGCACGGCCTGACAAGCAAGCCGCTGTCGCCGAGCTCGCGGAGTTGTTCCGCAGTTCCACAGCATCGGTGCTCACCGAATACCGCGGCCTGACGGTGGCGCAACTCAAGCAACTGCGCGGCAGCCTGGGGCAGAGCACCACCTACGCCGTCGTGAAGAACACCCTGACCCGGATCGCCGCCAAGGACGCCGGCGTCGACGGTCTCGACGAGTGGCTCACGGGGCCCAGCGCGATCGCGTTCGTCGAGGGCGATCCGGTGGAGGCGGCCAAGGGTCTGCGTACCTTCGCCAAGGAACACCCGGCGCTGGTGATCAAGGGCGGCATCATGGAGGGCAAGCTGATCTCCGCCGCCGACATCAACCAGCTCGCGGACCTGGAGTCGCGCGAGGTGCTGCTGGCCAAGATGGCCGGGGCGATGAACGCATCGCTGCAGTCCGCCGTGTCCCTGTTCGCCGCACCGCTGTCGCAGACCGCACGCCTGGTCGAGGCGCTGCGGGCAAAGGTCGAGGCCGAAGGCCCGGCTGGTGAGGCGCAGGAGCCCGCGTCCGACGAAGCCCCCGCGTCCGAGGAGGCGCCCGCTTCCGAGGAAGCCCCCACCACCCCCGAACCCACCGAATCCGAGTAACCCACCCACCCGAGTTTCCGGCGACACCGGAGAAGTAGAAAGGACGCCATCATGGCGAAGCTGTCCACCGAAGAGATGCTGGACGCGTTCAAGGAGATGACCCTGCTCGAGCTCAGCGAGTTCGTCAAGCAGTTCGAGGAGACCTTCGGCGTGACCGCCGCTGCTCCGGTTGCAGTCGCTGCCGCCGCGCCGGCCGCCGGTGGAGCCGGTGACGCCGGTGCCGCCGAGGAGCAGGACGAGTTCGACGTCATCCTCGAGAGCATCGGCGACAAGAAGATCTCGGTCATCAAGGAGGTCCGCACCCTGACCAGCCTCGGGCTGAAGGAGGCCAAGGAGCTCGTCGAGAGTGCCCCCAAGGCGGTCCTGGAGAAGGTGAACAAGGAGGCGGCCGAGAAGGCCAAGGAGGCCCTCGAGGGCGCCGGGGCCAGTGTCACCCTGAAGTAAGTACCTGCACAGCCACAACTCAGCCGTCACCGGTCCACAGCGGAACGGTGACGGCTGAGTTCGTCTCCTGCTTGACGCCCTCGCGCCGAGCAGTCACTATTGGTAGTTGGCCCCCCGCTGACATACCCAAATCCGATTCAGTTACCCTGGTGTTCTGCACATGCCTCGAACCGACCGTTTCACCGTGTCCGGATGCTGCCCAGCTTCTGCCGCGGCGATGACGGTACGTTCCGGCGTGCGCAACCGACACTCCGCGAGCCTCGGAAGGACCTCACTTGGCCGCCCGCGCTAACCCCCCAGCCCCGCACCGTGTTTCGTTCGGCAAGATTCACGAACCCATCCCCGTTCCCGACATGCTCGACCTGCAGACCCAGTCGTTCGACTGGCTGCTCGGCAACGAATCCTGGGAGCAGCGCATCCAGGCGGCGGTGGACGCCGGGCGCACTGACATCCCGATGACCAGCGGCCTCGAGGAGATCTTCGAGGAGATCAGCCCGATCGAGGACTTCAGTGGCCAGATGTCGCTGTCGTTCCGCGAGCACCGCTTCGAGGAGCCGAAGTACACCGAGGTGCAGTGCCGCGAGAAGGACATGACCTACTCGCAGCCGCTGTTCGTCACCGCGGAGTTCTTCAACTCCGAGACCGGTGAGATCAAGTCCCAGACGGTGTTCATGGGCGACTTCCCGCTGATGACCGACAAGGGCACTTTCATCGTCAACGGCACCGAGCGGGTGGTCGTGTCGCAGCTCGTCCGTTCGCCGGGCGTGTACTTCGAGAAGACCGCCGGCAAGGCGCTGGACAAGGACATCTTCTCCGCCAAGATCATCCCCAGCCGGGGATCCTGGCTGGAGTTCGAGATCGACAAGAAGGACATCGTCAACGTCAAGATCGACCGCAAGCGCAAGCAGCCGGTCACCGTGCTGCTCAAGGCGCTCGGTCTGACGTCCGAGGAGATCGCCGAGCGCTTCGGCGGCTACGAGTCGATGCAACTGACGATGGAGAAGGACGCCATCGGCAGTCAGGACGAGGCCTTCGTCGACATCTACCGCAAGCTGCGCCCGGGGGAGCCGGCGTCGATCGAGGCGGGCCGCAACCTGCTCGACAACTTCTACTTCAACGCCAAGCGCTACGACCTCGCCAAGGTCGGCCGCTACAAGGTGAACAAGAAGCTGGGCGCGCACGAGGAACCCAGCACCACTACCCTCACGGTCGAGGACATCGTGCGGACCGTGGAGTACCTGGTCCGCCTGCACGCCGGGGAAGCGACCATGCCCGGCAGTGAGGTCCGCGTCGAGGTCGACGACATCGACCACTTCGGCAACCGCCGCCTGCGCACCGTCGGGGAGCTCATCCAGGGCCAGATCCGCATGGGACTGTCCCGCATGGAACGGGTCGTGCGCGAGCGGATGACCACCCAGGACGTCGAGGCGATCACGCCGCAGACCCTGATCAACATCCGTCCGGTGGTGGCCGCGCTCAAGGAGTTCTTCGGCACCTCCCAGTTGTCCCAGTTCATGGACCAGACCAACCCGCTGGCCGGCCTGACCCACAAGCGGCGCCTGTCCGCGCTCGGTCCGGGTGGTCTGAGCCGGGAGCGGGCCGGGTTCGAGGTCCGGGACGTGCACGCGTCGCACTACGGACGCATGTGCCCGATCGAGACGCCGGAAGGCCCGAACATCGGGTTGATCGGTTCGCTTTCCACGTTCGCCCAGGTCAACGCCTTCGGCTTCGTGGAGACCCCGTACCGCAAGGTCGTCAACGGCAAGGTGACCGACCAGATCGAGTACCTGACCGCCGACGAGGAGGACCTGTTCGTCATCGCCCAGGCCAACGTCCGGATCGATGAGACCGGACACCTGGCCGACGAGCGGGTGCTGGTGCGGGTGGAGCCCGGCGAGGTCGACTACGTGGTCCCCGAAGAGGTCGACTACATGGACGTGTCGCCGCGCCAGATGGTGTCGGTGGCCACCGCCATGATCCCGTTCCTGGAGCATGACGACGCGAACCGCGCCCTGATGGGTGCGAACATGCAGCGGCAGGCTGTGCCGCTGATCCGCAGCGAGGCGCCCCTGGTGGGCACCGGCACCGAGTACCGGGCCGCCAAGGACGCCGGGGACGTGGTCGTGGCCCACACCGGGGGGGTGGTGTCGGCGGTCAGCGCCGACGCGATCGAGGTGACCCAGGACGACGGGCAGACCTACACGTACCGGGTGCTGAAATTCCGTCGTTCGAACCAGGGCACCTCGTACAACCAGTCGCCGATCGTGCGACTCGGTGAGCGGGTCGAGGCCGGTCAGGTGATCGCGGACGGTCCCTGCACCGATCAGGGCGAACTGGCCCTGGGCCGCAACCTGCTGGTCGCGTTCATGCCGTGGGAGGGCCACAACTACGAGGACGCGATCATCCTGTCGCAGCGCCTCGTGCAGGACGACGTGCTCACCTCCATCCACATCGAGGAGCACGAGGTCGACGCCCGGGACACCAAGCTGGGTCCGGAGGAGATCACCCGGGACATCCCCAACGTGCCCGAGGAGGTCCTCGCGGACCTCGACGAGCGCGGCATCGTGCGCATCGGCGCCGAGGTCGGCCCGGGCGACATCCTGGTCGGCAAGGTGACCCCCAAGGGGGAGACCGAACTGACCCCGGAGGAGCGCCTGGTGAGGGCCATCTTCGGGGAGAAGGCCCGCGAGGTGCGCGACACCTCCATGAAGGTGCCCCACGGCGAGAGCGGTGTGGTCATCGACGTGCGGGTCTTCGACCGCGAGGAGGACGACGAACTGCCCGGCGGGGTGAACCAGCTGGTGCGGGTCTACGTCGCGCAGAAGCGCAAGATCACCCAGGGCGACAAGCTCGCCGGCCGCCACGGCAACAAGGGCGTCATCGCCAAGATCCTGCCGGTCGAGGACATGCCTTTCATGGCTGACGGCACACCGGTCGACATCGTGCTCAACCCGCTGGGCGTGCCCGGCCGGATGAACATCGGCCAGGTCATGGAGACGCACCTCGGCTGGGTGGCCAGCCAGGGCTGGAACATCATCGGTGAGCCGCAGTGGGCCGAGGACCTCCCGCTGGAGACGCGTTCGGCGCCGCCCGGAACCCGGGTGGCCTCGCCGGTCTTCGACGGTGTCGAGGAGCCGGAGATCGCCGGGCTCCTGGAGTCGACGCTGGTCGCCGGGGACGGCGAGCCGCTGGTGAACAGCGAGTCGAAGGCGCGGCTGTTCGACGGCCGCAGTGGTGAGCCGTTCCCGGACCCGGTCTCGGTCGGCTACGTGTACATCCTCAAGCTGCTGCACCTGGTGGACGACAAGATCCACGCCCGGTCCACCGGCCCGTACTCGATGATCACCCAGCAGCCGCTGGGCGGTAAGGCGCAGTTCGGCGGTCAGCGGTTCGGCGAGATGGAGGTGTGGGCGCTGGAGGCCTACGGTGCGGCATACGCACTGCAGGAACTGCTCACCATCAAGAGCGATGACGTGCTCGGCCGGGTCAAGGTCTACGAGGCCATCGTCAAGGGCGAGAACATCCCGGAGCCGGGTATCCCGGAGTCGTTCAAGGTGCTCGTCAAGGAGATGCAGTCACTGTGCCTGAACGTCGAAGTGCTGGCCGGGGACGGCTCGGCGATCGACATGAAGGACACCGACGACGAGTACTTCCGGGCAGCCGAGGAGCTGGGGATCGATCTGTCCCGGCGGGAGCCGTCAGGTTTCGAGGAGGCCTGAGGGCCCGGGCAGGAAACTGCAGACAAGCCAAATAGTCCACAAACGAGACAGCAAAGGACCACCACGTGCTGGACGTGAACTTCTTCGACGAACTGCGGATCGGCCTGGCCACCGGCGAGGACATCCGGGCCTGGTCGCACGGTGAGGTGAAGAAACCCGAGACGATCAACTACCGCACCCTGAAGCCGGAACGGGACGGCCTGTTCTGCGAGAAGATCTTCGGACCGACTCGCGACTGGGAGTGCTACTGCGGCAAGTACAAGCGGGTGCGCTACAAGGGCATCATCTGTGAGCGCTGCGGCGTCGAGGTGACCCGCAGCAAGGTGCGCCGGGAGCGGATGGGCCACATCGAGCTGGCCGCCCCGGTCGCGCACATCTGGTACTTCAAGGGCGTGCCCAGCCGGCTGAGCCTGCTGCTGGACGTGGCGCCGAAGGACCTGGACAAGGTCATCTACTTCGCGGCCTACATGGTCACCGGCGTGGACGAGGAGGCGCGGCACCGCGACCTGCCCTCGCTGGAGACCAAGATCGGCATGTCCAAGAAGCAGCTCGAGAACCGCCGTGACGACGAGATCAACCGGCGGCAGGAGAAGCTCGAGGAGGACTTGGCCAAGCTCGAGGAGGCCGAGGCCAAGGCCGATGTCAAGAAGAAGACCCGCGACGCGGCCGAGCGGGAGATGACCCAGATCCGCAAGCGGTACGACAAGGAGATCGACCGGCTCGACGCCGTGTTCGACCGCTTCCGCACGCTGAAGGTCCAGGACCTCGAGGGCGACGAGCAGCTCTACCGGGAGATGCGCGACCGCTTCGGCAAGTACTTCCAGGGCTACATGGGCGCGCAGGCGATCCAGGAGCGGCTGAAGACCTTCGACCTCGAGGCCGAGGCGGAGAAGCTGCGGGAGATCGTGCGCACCGGCAAGAGTGCCAAGAAGGTGCGGGCGGTCAAGCGGCTCAAGGTCGTCAGCGCGTTCCTGAACACCAGCAACTCCCCGCTGGGCATGGTGCTGGACGCGGTCCCGGTCATCCCGCCGGACCTGCGTCCGATGGTGCAGCTCGACGGTGGCCGGTTCGCGACCTCCGACCTCAACGACCTGTACCGGCGGGTGATCAACCGCAACAACCGCCTCAAGCGGCTGCTCGACCTCGGGGCCCCCGAGATCATCGTGAACAACGAGAAGCGCATGCTGCAGGAGGCCGTGGACGCGCTGTTCGACAACGGCCGGCGCGGCCGTCCGGTCACCGGTCCCGGCAACCGGGCGCTGAAGTCCCTGTCCGACATGCTCAAGGGCAAGCAGGGCCGGTTCCGCCAGAACCTGCTCGGCAAGCGGGTCGACTACTCCGGGCGTTCGGTGATCGTGGTCGGTCCGCAGCTGGAACTGCACCAGTGCGGTCTGCCCAAGCAGATGGCGCTGGAACTGTTCAAGCCCTTCGTGATGAAGCGGCTGGTGGACCTCAACCACGCGCAGAACATCAAGAGCGCCAAGCGCATGGTGGAGCGTCAGCAGCGTCACGAGGTCTGGGACGTGCTCGAGGAGGTCATCACCGAGCACCCGGTTCTGCTGAACCGGGCGCCGACCCTGCACCGGCTGGGCATCCAGGCCTTCGAGCCGCAGCTGATCGAGGGCAAGGCCATCCAGATCCACCCGCTGGTCTGCACCGCGTTCAACGCCGACTTCGACGGCGACCAGATGGCCGTGCACCTGCCGCTGAGTGCCGAAGCGCAGGCCGAGGCCCGGATCCTGATGCTGTCGAGCAACAACATCCTGTCGCCGGCCAACGGCAAGCCGATCACCACACCCACGCAGGACATGGTGCTGGGGATCTACTTCCTGACCTCCGAGCGCGAGGGCGCCGCTGGCGAGGGCCGGGCGTTCTCGTCCATCGCCGAGGCCCTC
Organism: Actinomycetota bacterium; assembly: GCA_035429705.1. Lineage (GTDB taxonomy): Bacteria > Actinomycetota > Actinomycetes > S36-B12 > UBA10799 > JADKAV01. The sequence continues at coordinate 6,118 of DAOMFH010000021.1, read as the reverse complement.
ATGGCCCGCGATCACGGGGATCTGCACCTGCAGGCCCGGATCAGCACCCGGCTCGACGGGGTCAACGACGGCCGGTCGATGCAGACCACGCTGGGCAGGGCGCTGTTCAACGAAGCCTTGCCCGAGGACTACGCGTACGTCAACGAGCAGGTGGACAAGGGCCGGCTGGGTGCGCTGGTCAACGACCTGTCGGAGCGCTACAGCAAGCGGGTCGTGGCGCAGACCCTCGACCGCCTCAAGGAGATCGGTTTCCACTGGGCGACCCGCTCCGGGGTGACGGTGGCGATCTCCGACTTCCACATGCCGGACAACAAGGGCGAGCTGCTCGCCGCGGCCGAGGAGAAGGCGGCCAAGGTCGAGACCCAGTTCCACCGGGGTCAACTCGAGGACGCCGATCGGCGCACCGAACTCGAGCACATCTGGCGGGAGACCAGGGACGAGGTCGCGGTCGCGATGGCCGAGAACTTCCCCGAGCGCAACCCGGTCTGGATGATGGTCAAGTCCGGCGCGCGCGGCAACATGAACCAGATCAGCCAGATCGCGGGCATGCGCGGGCAGGTGGCCGACACCAAGGGTGAGACCATCGTGCGTCCGATCAAGAGCAACTTCCGGGAGGGCCTGAGTGTGCTGGAGTACTTCATCTCCACGCACGGCGCCCGCAAGGGTCTGGCGGACACCGCACTGCGCACCGCCGACTCGGGCTACCTCACCCGGCGGCTCGTGGACGTCTCGCAGGACGTCATCATCCGTGAGAAGGACTGCGGGACCGAGCGCAGCATCGAGGTGGCGATCGCCTCCGACGGTGTTCAGGCCGAGTACGTCGACACCTCGGTCGGTACCCGCACCCTGTCCCAGGACGTGACCGTCGACGGTCAGGTGGCCGCGGCGGCGGGCACGGACCTCACCACGCCGCTGATCCAGTCGCTGGTGGCCCAGGGGGTCGAGAAGCTGCGGGTGCGCAGCGTCATGACCTGCGAGAGCAAGGTCGGCGTGTGCGCGATGTGCTACGGCCGGTCCCTGGCCACCGGCAAACTCGTGGACGTGGGTGAGGCCGTGGGGATCGTGGCCGCCCAGTCCATCGGTGAGCCCGGCACGCAGTTGACGATGCGCACGTTCCACACCGGCGGTGTGGCCGGTGAGGACATCACGCACGGTCTGCCGCGTGTCACCGAGTTGTTCGAGGCCAGGACCCCGAAGGGTCTTGCCCCGATCAGCGAGGCGACCGGCCGGGTGAGCATCGAGGAGACCGACAAGGCCCGCAAGATCATCGTCACACCGGACGACGGATCCGACCCGATCGAACACGCGGTGTCCAAGAAGGTCAAGCTGGAGGTCGAGGAGGGGGAGCACATCAAGGCCGGCCGCAAGCTGACCGCCGGTGTCGCCGACCCCAAGCAGATCCTGCGCATCCAGACTCCGCGCGACGTGCAGCAGCACCTCGTCGACGAGGTGCAGGCGGTGTACCGGCCGCAGGGCGTCTCGATCCACGACAAGCACATCGAGGTCATCGTCCGCCAGATGCTCAAGCGCGTCACCATCATCGAACCGGGGAACTCCCCGTTCGTGACCGGTGATGTCGTCGAGATGGTCCAGTTCCGGGAGGTCAACCGGCAGGTGGTGATGGAGGGCGGCACGCCGGCCTCCGGGCGCCCGGAACTCATGGGTATCACCAAGGCGTCGCTGGCCACCGAGTCGTGGCTGTCGGCGGCGTCGTTCCAGGAGACCACCCGGGTGCTCACCGAGGCCGCCATCCAGGCCAAGAGCGACCCGCTGCTGGGACTCAAGGAGAACGTGATCCTCGGCAAGCTGATCCCGGCCGGCACCGGGCTCTCGCAGTACCGGAACCTGCAGGTGGAGCCGACCCAGGAGGCACGTGAGGCTGTGCTGGCGCAGTACCGGGCCTACGACGACTTCTCCTACGACCGCTTCGACGATGTGACAGGTGCGAGCGTCCCGCTGGACGACACGTACCTCGGTGAGGGCGACTACCGCTGATCCGGTAACCGGGTGTGACCCCCACACATCGCCATGTGTGGGGGTCACCGGCTGTGGAATCGTTCTTCCGGGGAATCCGCCGGACCTGATCGTGGGGTTGTGCGCGTTTCCCCAAGCCCGGCGATCGCAGCGCCAAGGGCGGCTGCCGGTCGGTAGGGTTTGCCTGGACGATCGGTGGATGGGGGTTGGGCTGTGGGCTGTACCCAGGAGATGGCAGTACCGCGTCCGCTGATGCGTTCGTTGCCCGCGGGTCGGTGATCGACGTGCTCAGGCGCTATCGGCCGGTTCTGGCCAACCGTCGTTACCTGCTCCTGCTGCTGTCTTCGGTCGTCTCGGAGGCGGGGGATTGGGCCGCCCGCCTGGCCCTGACCTGGCTGATGTACCTGCTCACGGACTCGGTCATGGCCGCGGCGGCCGTCCTGGTGGTGTCGGTCCTGCCGGCGGCGGCTTTCGGCCCCTGGCTGACCTCGGCCACGGCACGGTGGGATCACCGCACGGCCGCGATCTCCTGTGACCTGACCAGGGCTGGACTGTTCGCGGTTGTGGCCGTGCACCCGTCCCCGCTCACCGCACTGGGTGCCGCTGCCGTGGCCGGCATGATCTCGGTCGCCTTCGAGTCCCATCGTTCGGCCTGGCTGCCCCATGTCACCGGCCTGGACGAACTGGGCACTGCGGTTTCGCTGTCCCATGCCCTGTCCGACGCGACCGTGATCATCGGATACGCCGTCGGTGGCATCCTGCTGGGCCTGCTCGGAGTCTCCGGCGTGCTCTGGGTCAACGTGGTCACCTTCGCGCTGTCCGCAGCCGTGCTGGTCGCGGTCGGGTCGGCGCGCAGTGTCGAGGACGACGACGAGGCCCCCACGGGCATCCGCGCCGCGGTGGCCACGCTGCTGGCCGACCGGGTGCTGCTGGTCCTGGCCGCGCTGGCGACCCTGGCGGTGGCCGCAGCCACCGGGATCGAGGCCATCGCGCTGCCCGTGCTCACCAGGGACGCAGTGCCGGTGTCGGTGACCGGTATCGTGCTGGCGGCCGCGGCGGGCCTGTCGCTGGCCGCGACCCTCGCCCTGCCGGGGGACTGGACGCATGGTCGCGCCGCACGCTGGGTGGGCCTGTTGATCGTGGCCGCCTTCGGTGGTTGCGGTTTCGGCCTGCTGTTCGGCTCACCGGTGCTGACATCGCTGGCCATCATCGTCACCGGCCTGGCATACGTCGCGCTGGTGCCGGCCAATGTGCTGCTGACGGTGACGTTCCCGGCCCAGTTGCGCGCATCGATCTTCTCGGTCCTGGGGGCGACGCTGGCCGTCATGCAGGCGTTGAGCGCGGTGGTCGCCGCCGCGGCCGTGGACCGGTTCGGCACGACCGGACTGGTCGGGCTGTGTGCGGTTCTGACCGTGCTGGCCCTGATCCTGCTGACCCTGCGAATCCGCACCCCGCAGGGCCGCACGGAGCAGTCGGCCTGAGCCCCGCTGCGTCTACCGCGCTGCCACGGGTTCGGGGTCGTCGTCGACGATCTCGTCGGAGGAGCCTTCGGCCTCCATGTGGACCTCGGGCAGGAAGCCCAGCCACTTCGGCAGCCACCAGGTCCGCGGTCCGATCCAGCTCATCAGGCTGGGAACGAGGACCAGGCGGATGACGAACGCATCCACGAGGATGGCGGTTGCCAGCCCCACACCGAACAGTCTGATGGTGTCGTCCGGGGTCGGGATGAACGCGATGAAGACGCTGGCCATGATCGCCGCGGCGATCGCCACGACCCGGCCGGAACCGGCCAGGCCACGGCGGATCGCCAACTGGTCGTCGCCGGTGCGGTCCCATTCCTCGTGCATCCGGCTGACCAGGAACACCTGGTAGTCCATCGACAGCCCGAACAGGATCGCGAACACCATGATCGGCAGGAACGGGATGATCGGTCCGGTCGACGACAGCCCCAGTGCGTGCGCACCCCAGCCCCACTGGAACACGGCGGTGGTGACCCCCAGGGCCGCGCCGAGACTCAACAGGCTGGTGATCGCCCCGATCAGCGGCACCAGCAAGGAACGGAACAGGATGGTCAATGCGACGAACCCCAGGCCCACTACGACGGCCAGGAACACCGGCAGCGCACCGGCCAGCACGGCGGTGAAATCGGTGGTCACGGCGGTGGCGCCCCCGACGTAGGCGCGCATGGTCGTGCCCTGCTCGGCGCGGGGGATCGTCTCGTCCCGCAGTCGCTGGAGCAGTTCATCGGTCCGCGGATCCTGCGGGCCGCTGTCCGGGATGACCTGGATCGCCGTGATCGTCTGGTGCTGCGTCACGGAGACGGGCACCATGGCTTCGTTGGGGATGGTGCGGGCCACCCCGGGCGTGTCGTTGAGGTCGCGGATCAGGCTGCGCAGGGAGTCCTCGTCGAGTGCGTACGGAAGTTGTACGGCCACGTAGAACGGACCGTTGCTGCCCGGGCCGAACCCGTCGGCCATCAGTTCGTAGGCGGTGCGCGCCGGGCTGCCGACGGGCTGGCCGCTGTCGTCGGGGAAGCCCAGCCGCATGCCGAAGTACGGCACGGCCAGGATCGTCACCAGCAGGGCGGCGAGGATCGTGTACAGCCAGGGCCGCTTCTGCAGCACGCGGCCGTAGTGGGCCCAGCGACCGCCCTCCGGGTGCCACTGCTTGGTCTTGCGGGCCCATGGCATGCGAATCCCGAGGGCCTTGTTCCCCAGCGCGGACAGCAGGGCGGGCAGTAACCAGACCGCCGAAAGCATGACCATGGCCACTGTCAGAGAAGCGGCCACGGCCAGTCCGTTGAAGAACCCGATACCCATCACGAGCAGTCCGAGCAGGGCGATGATCACCGTCGTCCCGGCGAACTGCACGGCGCGCCCGGCCGTGTTCACAGATTCGTGGGCGGCGTCCTTGGGGTCGTGGCCGGCCTGCACCGCCTGGCGGAACCGGTTGAGGATGAACAGCGCGTAGTCGATACCCACGCCCAGGCCGATCATGGCAGCCAGTGTCGGCGCGAACGTGGCGACGTTGAAGAAGTTGGCGACGACGGTCACCAGACTCAGACCCGCGCCCAGGCCGAAGACGGCGCTGACGATGGGCAGCCCGGCCGCCACGAGGGAACCGAACGCCACCAGCAGGATGACTATCGCCACCAGCACGCCGATGGCCTCGCCGCTGGGGGGCTTGTGGCCCGCGAAGGCGAGCACCTGACCGCTGGCTCCGACAGTCACGCCGTTCGTTCCGTTCGCCGACTTCACGTCGTCGATGATCGTGCGGGCCGTCTCGCCGGGCACTTCCGTGGGAGTGTCGAAGGTGATCGTCGCGTAGGCCACCTGCTCGTCGTCGCTGATGGGTGCGGTGGCCTTCATCGCGGCGGCCTTCGCCTTGTCGATCCTGGCCTGAACGTCGGGAGGCAGTGGGAAGGGTGGCGCCTGGTTGCGCGGGGCGGGGCAGTCAGGACCGTAGGTCTGGCCGTAGGGGGAGCTCACGCAGGCCACGCCCGGCAGTCCGGCGAACTTCTCCATGAGTGGTGTCACCGTCTGCTTGACCCCGGGGTCGTTGACGCTGCCGCCCTCCACCCCCCACACCAGGGTCGCGGTGGCCCCGGTGGAGGCGTTGGCACCTTGAGTCTGCGACAACAGGTTCTGCGCCACCTGCGATTCGGTGCCTGGCAGTTCGAAGGAATCCTTCAGGTCGCCGCCGAACACCCGGCCGAGCCCGCCGATCAGCAGGAACAGGACCAGCCAGGAGACGATGGCCAGGCCCGGTCGGCGTACAGCCCAGCGTGCCAGATGTCCCATGCGCACTCCCTTGGATGAGGTACTGAAACGGTAGCAATCGACTCAGGGCGCTTCGGTGAGTGGCCGCGTGGGCATCCATCCGCCACGGATTCCACGGTCACAGCCGGGCCGCCGCTGGGAACCGGGTATTCGCGGATCCGCATCCGTGCGCGAACGCTGCATCGGTGAGAATCGGGCGGATTGTTGGTTCACGAACGTTGCGATTCCCTGACCGATGCGCCGACCGGAACACGACGCCACACCGCCAGCACCGTTTCGCGCGAAGCAGCACTTCTCGTTGTCTCCTGACCTGCCCCCGCGCCGACCGGTTGTCAGAGGATGTCGATACTCCACTGGAGCCGGTC
>DAOMFH010000020.1:0-15361 GCA_035429705.1 Actinomycetota bacterium | reverse complement strand
AGGTGGCCGACGTGCTGGCCACCCCCACCGCGCCGACGACCGCGTTCCCCATCGGCGAGAAGGTGGACGACCCGTTGAGCATGTACCTGCAGGACATCGCCACCATCCCGGCGAACCTGGCCGGGGTACCCGGCATGAGCCTGCCGGTCGGGCTCGACGGCGAGGGCCTGCCGGTGGGCTTGCAGTTCATGGCTCCGGCGATGGCCGACGACCGCATGTACACCGCCGCCGCCGCTCTCGAGGCGGCTGTGGGATGGGAGGCGCGACCGTGAACTACGAGCAGGCGATCGCCCGGTTCGACCCGGTGCTGGGCCTTGAAGTGCACGTGGAACTCAACACCGAGACCAAGATGTTCTGCGGCTGCCCGACCACGTTCGGCGGTGCCCCGAACTCGCAGGTCTGCCCGGTCTGCCTGGGGCTGCCCGGCTCGCTGCCGGTCGTCAACGGTACGGCTGTGGAGTCGGCGGCACGTATCGGCCTGGCCCTCAACTGCAGCATCGCGCCGAGGTCCCGGTTCGCGCGGAAGAACTACTTCTACCCGGACATGCCGAAGAACTACCAGATCTCCCAGTACGACGAGCCCATCGCGGTCGACGGCTACCTGGACGTGGAAGTGGACGGACAGACCTACCGCATCGGCATCGAACGCGCCCACATGGAGGAGGACACCGGAAAGTCGCTGCACATGGGCGGGGACACCGGCCGGATCCACGGCGCGGACTACTCGCTGGTGGACTACAACCGGGCCGGTATCCCGCTGATCGAGATCGTCACCAAGCCGATCACGGGCACCGGGGCGAAGGCTCCGGAGGTCGCCCGGGCCTATGTGACGGCCCTGCGCGACGTGCTACGTGCGCTGCACGTGTCGGACGTGCGCATGGAGCAGGGCTCGCTGCGCTGCGACGCGAACGTCTCGCTGCGGCCGAGTGCGGATGCGCCCTTCGGAACCCGCTCCGAGACGAAGAACGTGAACTCGCTTCGGTCGGTGGAACGCGCGGTCCGCTACGAGATAGAGCGGCAGGCGCAGGTGCTGACCGGGGGCGGCACCGTCGTGCAGGAGACGAGGCACTGGCACGAGGACACCGGCCAGACCACGTCCGGACGGACGAAGGAGGAGGCCGAGGACTACCGCTACTTCCCGGAACCCGACCTGGCCCCGGTGGCCGCGAGCGCCGAATGGGTCGAGCAGTTGCGGGCCACCCTGCCGGAGCCTCCCGCCCAGCGCCGCGCACGCCTGCAGCAGGACTGGGGATTCACCGACCTGGAGATGCGCGACGTCGTCAACGCCGAGGCGCTCGACCTCATCGAGGAGACGGTGTCCGCCGGTGCGAGTCCGGCCGGTGCCAAGAAGTGGTGGCTGGGCGAGTTGTCGCGGCGCGGAAACGACACCGGCGTGGCGCTGGCCGACCTGGGTATTGATCCCGTCGGCGTGGCCCGTATCGAGGAACTGATCGCCGCCGGTGGGCTCAACGACACACTGGCGCGCCAGGTCATCGACGGGATCCTCGCCGGGGAGGGCTCGGCTGACGAGGTCGTGGCGCAGCGCGGCCTGGTCCTCGTCTCCGACGAGGGTGCGCTCACGGCAGCGGTCGACGAGGCGATCAGTGGCAATCCCGCTGTCGCCGAGAAGGTGCGCGGCGGCAAGGTCGCGGCGGTCGGTGCGCTGGTTGGTGCGGTCATGAAGGCCACCCGGGGCCAGGCCGACGCCGGCCGGGTCCGGCAACTGCTGCTGGAGCGGCTCGGCGTCGAAGAGTAGTCGGCGAGCGGAGTGGGGGCGGCGGTGCGTGGCTGGGTGCTCGCGGTTCCGCTGTTCCCCGTGGTGTTCGGGGCCGGCGCTGTACTGGCTGCGGTGTATGCCCGGCCCCTGGCCCGGCGGACGGCGCTGCCCGAAGGCGTGGTGTTCGGCCTGCTGGTGAGCCTGAGCCTGATCGTGGCCGCCACCCTCAGCCCCGGGGTGGGCGGGGTCTGGGGCCCCTGCCTGCATGATGTGGCGCATCCGCTGGGCCCCCGGGGTCTGCTCACGGGAAGTGATCGGTCACTGAACACCTGGCTGTTCGTGCCGCTCGGGCTGTTCGCCGCCCTTGCGGCTCGCCGGCGTCCGTGGCTGCTGGCCGTGGCCTTCCTGGTGCCGTTCGCGGTCGAGCTCACGCAACGGCTCACCCCGTTCCTGGGTCGCCGGTGCCAGTTCCAGGACCTCGTGGACAACACGTGGGGCCTCATCCTGGGGGCTCTGCTCGGCCTTCTCCTCGGGATTCTCACCAGTTGGCGACGCGGCTGACCGGTCCGCCGCGCGCGTTGCCGCGGATTTGTCGTACCCCCCGTTCACGATGGAGGCACGCTCCATGAAGGGGGACCGATGAGAATCCTGCACACATCCGACTGGCACCTGGGCCGGACCTTGCACAAGGTGCCGCTCGGGGACGCCCAGCGCGCGGCGATGACCCAGATCGCTCAGATCGCCGAGGGCGAGGCGGTCGACCTGGTGGTCGTGTCCGGTGACGTGTTCGACCACGCGGTGCCGTCCGCCGAGGCGTTGGAACTGCTGGAGGACACGCTGAGCGCGCTGGTGAAGATCGCCCCGACGGTCGTGACTGCAGGCAACCACGATTCGCTACGCCGACTGGGCTACGGATCCCGGTTGTTCACCGAGCGACTGCATCTGCACACCCGGACCGAGGATGTCGGTTGTGGCCTGACGTTCGCCGACGAGCACGGTCCGGTGCGGGTCTATCCGATCCCTTACCTGCACCCCGACGCCGCTCGGCACGCGCTGGCTGAGGGGGACGAGCCGCTACCCGCGGCCCACAGCGCGGTCCTGCGCGTTGCCATGGACCGGGTGCTGGCCGACCTGTCGCGATTCCCGCCGAACACCCGGTCCGTCGTGCTCGCGCACGCCTGGGTGGCCGGGGGCAGCGCCACCGATTCCGAACGTGACGTGTCCGTGGGGGGCCTCGGCACTGTCCCCTCCGACGTGTTCGACGGGGTGGACTACGTCGCGCTGGGCCACCTGCACCGCCCACAGGAGGTGCGCACCGGTGGTCACCGGCGCATCCGCTACAGCGGCTCGCCGCTGCGCTACTCATTCAGCGAGGCGGAGCATGAGAAGTCCGTCTGCATCGTCGAACTGGACGCCGAGGGTGTGGCCGACGTAAGGGAGGTGCCGATCCGGCAGCCGCGCGCCATGGCGAACCTGCGGGGCCTGATGGACGAACTGCTCGACCCGGATCTGTTCCGCGAGCATCTCGACTCGTGGGTCAGCGTCTCGGTGGCCGACGACCGGAGACCGGCCCGCATGTGGCCACGAATCCAGCAGCGGTTCGCGCACGCGCTGCTGGTGCGCCACGAGCCGGCCGAAGCACCTGCGCGGCGGGCGCCTGAGATCCGCGGCGGGCAGCAGAAACCCGGTGAGGTGGTGGGGGAGTTCGTGAGGTACGTGACGAACGGGGAGATCGACCCGGGGGAAGAAGCCGCATTCGACGCCGCCGTGCAGGTGGTCCGGGATCAGGAGTCGGCATGAGACTGCAGCGCCTGGAAATGGCCGGGACCGGCTCTTTCGCCGACCGGATCGCGATCGACTTCGGCAGCCTGTCGCACGCCGGCCTGTTCCTCATCGAGGGGCCCACCGGCTCTGGAAAATCCACGATCCTGGATGCCATCGTCTTCGCGCTCTACGGGTCGGTCGCGGGGGCTTCGTCTGATGTTGGCCGACTGGACTCCCATATGCGCACCGACTCCCCGTTCGTCGAACTGGACTTCGAAGTGGCCGGCCGGGCCTACCGGGTGCGTCGCAGCCCGGCACATCAGCGGGCGAAGAAGCGTGGAGAGGGCACCACGGACGAGAAGGCGAGCGCCACGCTGCTCGAGCGCACCGACGGGGGTTGGACCGAGTTGGGTCACCGGGCCAGTGAGGTGGCCGAGAACATCCAGCGCATCATAGGCCTCGACAAAGAACAGTTCGCGTCGACAGTCGTGCTGGCGCAGGGCGAGTTCGCCCGCTTCCTTGATGCCGGTACCGGCGATCGGCAACAGATCCTGGAGAGGGTTTTCGGCACGGAGTTCTACAAACGCGTGGAAGACCAGCTCTACGTCATGCGCAGGCAGGCGCGGGACCGACGCGCAAAGGCTCAGGAGATGGTCGACCAGGCCGTTCACGAGTGCTGTGGAATCCTCGACCTGCCCTCCGACGGTGAGGATGCGGACCTGATCCGCGCGGTGGATACCGCGATCGCGACGATCGTGAGCATCGCCGATGACGTCGGCCGGCAGGTAACAGCCGCCGAAGCTGATCTGGAGAAGGCCCGGTCCGCACATTCCGATGCGGTCAAGTTGGCATCCGACCAGGCACGCAAGCGAACCCACCTGGCGGAGCAGGCGCGGCTCGCGGCGCGTGAGTCGCAGGTGTCGCGCGCCCGGCAGACCCTGGCCGAGCATGAGCGTGCTGCGATCGTTGCCCCGGTCATCGAGGACCGGCAGGTCGCGCGAGACGAGGATCAGCGGGCAGCCGCGCAACTGGACGTCGCCCTGGGCAGGGTTGTCGCCGCGGGCGAGACGCCGGAAGCGGGCCGTCAGCGACTGACCGAGGTCGGTGACCTGCTGGGGCAGATGCGGTCCCCCGTCTTGACGGAGCAGGCGCTGGCCGGGGTTCAGGCCCGGGTCCGCGAGCTTCGGACGGTGGAGAGCGCGGCGCGGGCCGACGTGGACGGGGCGCGAACCCGTCTGACCGCAGCGCAGGATGACTGGCAGGAAACCGCTTCCCAATTGTCCGCGATCCCGGACCAGTCGCAGCGCATGACCGACTTGGCTCTGGCCGTGGGTCGGCTGGAGGCGAACCTGTCCGATCTGAAGAGGGCCGAGTGCTTGCGCGGGGAATTGCGCGGCGCGCAGGAGTCGCTGCGGTTGAGCGAACAGGTGCTGCAGAAGGCGACCGAGCGGGCATCCCTGATCGAGGCCGAGCGTCTGCAGAACCAGGCCGCGGCCCTGGCCGCCGACCTCGTCGACGGGCAGGCCTGCCGGGTCTGCGGCGCCACCGAGCACCCGCATCCCGCTGTCGCGGTCGAGGCCGGAGGTGATCTTGTGGCGGCGCGGGCCGACGAGAGTCAGGCGCGCAGGGCCGCGCAGGATGCCCGGGACGAGGTCGTCCGGCTGACAGCGGGCCTGGGGGAGGTGGCGGGTGATCAGCTGGACCTGACGGTGACCGAGGTGGAGCAGCAACTGGCGGCACGACTTGCCGAGCAGTCCGCGGTGGGCGCGCAGCAGCACCGCAGGATCGATCTGCAACTCCGTTTGGAGGAGTTGGGAAGGGCCAAGAACGACAGCGCGAACGCGCTGGCTGAGGCGAGACTGGCCCTTGCCCAGGCCCAGGCGGACTTGTCCGCCGCCAGCAGCGCGGCCGAGCAGGATGAGCTAGTGGTGTCCGCAGCGCGGGCCGGTTTCGTCTCCGTCGCCGAGCGGGTGCGAGCGCTTGAGGCCGCGCGTGATGCGCTGGATGCCGCCGAACGGGCGCGGTCGGTGGCTGAGGCGGCCACTCGCGTCCTGGGTCAAGCCGACAAGGCGCTGGAGCGCAGCCTGCGACAGTCCGGTTTTGCCGATGCCGCAGCTGTCCGTGCCGTACTGCTCAAGGATGCTGATCGCGGCCGGTTGGCCGCGGAGATCCAGGAGTGGGACGAGGCGATGACCCGGGTCGGGGCCGCCCTGGCGGACCTGGCCGACGTCGACCTCGCGCAGGTTGTGGACACCACGGAGATGGCCAGCGCCCGAGATGCTGCCGAGGCGTCGGTCCGGAGCCTGCGCGACACTTTCAGTCGGATGTCCGATCGGCTCGGACGGGTGCAACCACGCCGGGCGGATCTGGGTCGCCGGCTCAAGGCCCGCGAGCATGTCTGGGCCGAGACGGACGCCGTCATCCGGATGGCTGACCTCGCCACCGCGTCGCGCACCGAGGTGACCCACCGGGTGCGCCTTTCGGCGTTCGTCCTGATGCGCCGCTTCGAGGACGTGGTCAATGCCGCCAACGATCGGCTCGGTGCGATCTCCGAGGGCCGCTACCAGTTGCAGGTGGTGACCCGCGGGCTCGATGCACGGGCGGCGGCCGGGCTGGATCTGACGATCTACGATGCCCGATCGGACTCGGCCCGTTCCACCCGGTCACTGAGCGGCGGCGAACGCTTCTACGTGTCATTGGCACTTGCGCTGGGCTTGGCCGATGTGGTGCGCAGCGAGTCCGGTGGTGTGGAACTGGGCACACTGTTCATCGACGAGGGGTTCGGGTCCTTGGACGCTGAGGTCCTGGAGGAGGTCATGGACATGCTGGAGCAGGTCCGGGTGGGGGAGGACCGGGTGATCGGGCTCATCAGCCACGTGGAGGCCCTCAAACAGCGCATCGATGCGCGGATCAGTGTCCAGCGCGATCCCGCGCGACCAGGTGTGAGCAGTCTCGAGGTGCACGTGTGAGGGCTCCGGGCGAACGGGAGGAGGCGGTTCTGGAGGTCGCCGCGGCCATTCCGGCGGGCGCGCTGACCACCTACGGCGATGTCGCGCAGGTGGTCGTCGAACTGGGCCTGCCGTGCACGGCCCGCCAGGTCGCCCGGACGCTGGCCGACTACGGGGCAGGGGTCGCTTGGTGGCGGGTTGTGCAGGCTTCGGGCACGCTGGCGCCGCAGGTGGCAACGGAGGCGCGCCGTCGGTTGCTGGCCGAGGGAGTGGTTGCCCAGGGGCGGCGGGTGCCGCTGCGGCAACTGCGCTGGACCCCCACCGATCCTCAGCTGCGCAGGCTGGCCGCGCGTCTGCGGGATGGGCAGATGACCCACGACGGTGCGAGCATGGACCCATGATCGAGGTGTCCGCCGAGCGGTTCGAGCAGTTGGTGGCCGCGGCGGTGGATGTGATTCCGGAGGAGTTGGCCAGGCACATCGAGAATGTGGCCATCGTCGTCGAAGACGAACCACCGCCGGACGACCCCCACTTGCTGGGTCTCTACGAGGGGATTCCGCTGACCGCCCGGGACTCGTGGTACGTCGCGGCGCTGCCCGACAAGATCCGGATCTTCCGGTTGCCGATTCTGCGGATGTGCGAGTCCCAGGCTGACGTCGTGCGCGAGGTGTACATCACCGTGGTTCACGAGATCGCACATCATTTCGGCATTGATGACGATACTCTGCATGATCTCGGGGTCGGCTAGTTACCAAAAGTACAAAATCGGTTTACACTTGCGTCATGAGTGAAGAGTTGAAGACACTACTGGAGCAAGTCGCGGCAGGCACTGTCTCCGCGCAGGAGGCGTCCTCCCGGATCCGGGCGATGGCTGAATCCGACCAGGCGGCGACCGTGGATGAACCGGTTCGGCGGATCGTGGTCAAGGCCGGCGGTGTCCGGCTCAACATCGTCGCCGACCCGGGTGTGGCCGAGGCAGTGGCCGAGGGCCCCCACACGATGCAGCGCGACGGTGACGCACTGCTGATCACCACCAACACCACCACGGGGGACTACACGGTGGAACCACCCCGCTCGGCGTTCATGACGTGGGTCGGCCAGATGGTGAACCGGGTGGGGGCCCGGCTTGACCTGCGGGTCAACCCCAACCTGCCCATCCAGGTTCTGCTCGTGGGCGGTGCACTGGACATGTCCGGCGTGCAGGCCGGCGCGTCAGTCGGGGTTGAGGCAGGGTCGGCGCATCTGCGCGGCGGTGGGCCACTGCTGCTGGACATAGCCAGTGGCAGCGGCCGGGTGGACTGGGTCTTCACGGGACAGTCACGCGTGCGGGCGGACATGGGGTCGGTGAACGTGCTGGTCCGGGCCGAGTCCGACGTCGTGGTCACTGCGGACACCTCGCTGGGCCAGGCGGTCGTGAAGGCCCACACGGGGAACCTGCGGGCTCCGCAGGACGGCTCCACCCCGGAGGTGGCGGTGGGAGCCGGAACCGGTCGGCTGACGGTGAGTTCCCGGATGGGATCAGCACAGGTGAGCATCGGATGACCGGTCTGCCCACACCCCCTTCGGCCTGTCCGGTTTGCACCCAGGGGCTCATCCTGACCCGGCTGACCTGCCCCTCGTGTCACACGGAGATCTCCGGAACCTTCGCCCAGTGCCGCTTCTGCCAGCTCAACGCCGAAGACAAGACCCTGCTCGAGGTGTTCCTGCGCTCGCGCGGCAACATGCGCGACGTGCAATCCCACCTGGGGGTGTCCTATCCGACCGCCCGGCAGCGGTTCCACGAGTTGCTCGGCCGATTGGGCCTCGATGAACCCGTGCCGGATGTCGACGACGTGATCCAGGACCTGCAGGCCGGTCGGCTCAGTGTCGCCGAGGCGCAGGCCCTGCTTGAGAACCGTCAGGGCTGATCGCCCTACTCGGTGCCTTCCCGTTTGGCCCGGTCCCGTGCCTCGACCGCGCGCATCTCGTCCAGCGTGGGCGCGCCACCGCCCAAGCGGTGCGGCCACCACCAGGCCCCCGGCTCGGGCTTCGGCTCGTACTGCTCCAGTGTCTGGTCGTACAGTCCCTGCATCGCGGTACGCAGGCGGGCGGTGGCCTCCACCGGGTCGTCGTCCGGTGTGACCGTCAGTGCCGGGCCGACGGTCAGCGCGACCAGTGATCCACGGGTCATCTCGCGCTTGTGGTTCTTCGTCCACAGTCGTTGCCCGCCGAAGGTGATCATCGGCACGATCGGCACGCCGGCTTCAGCCGCCATCCGCACGGCGCCGGTCTTGAAGTCCTTGACCTCGAACGACTGGCTGATGGTCGCTTCCGGGAACACTCCGACGATCTCGCCCCGGCGCAGCCAGTCGACGGCGTGATCCAGGGATCCGGCGCCCGCGGCCCGGTCGACCGGGATGTGGTGCATCGACCGCATGAGCGGCCCGGAGACCTTGTGGTCGAACGTCGCCTTCTTCGCCATGAACCGCACCAGGCGTTTCGCGGGCCGCGCCGCGTAGCCGCAGAAGATGAAGTCGAAGTACGAAACATGGTTGCTGGCCAGTACCGCACCGCCGCTGCGCGGTATGTGCTCAGAGCCGGTCAGCGCGAATCGGATGTTGTACGCCCGGAAGAAGCCGTAGGCGCCCCAGATGATGGGTGGGTAGGTGATGTCCCGCACATGGCAACCGTAGTTCACCCGGTGTCGGCGTTGTCCCCGGTGATGCCGAAGATGTGAGACTGGATCCACTCGCGCACCGGCCGTTGACGGCGTTCCCACTTGGCCGCCCGCGCTCTGGCTCGGGCCATCTTGGGCGACGCCTCGTCGTACCGGACGTGTGCCCACGGTGATCCGGGCCGGGCCGCCCGCACGGCCGCCAGCCAGGCAAGCGGGATGAACAACAGGGCGAGTGCGGCCATCCACAGTTTCCCCTTGAGGATGGTGACGGTCAGGGGGAGCATCCAGAGCAGGATGAACACCAGACCACCAACGACATTCATCCAGAACCCCGTCACTTCGTTCGGGTTGGGCCGGTTCGGCGCGATGACCAGCAGAGCACAGAACATCACCACAGCGGCCAGGGTGACGGCGTCGGCGGACAACCTGCCTTCGTGCTCCCAATACACGTCGTCCAGGTGCAGGATCATGGCGAACTCGTCGAGCACCAGGGCGGCGCCCATGCCGAAGAGCACCCCGGCCACTTGCCGCCACACGCCACGTTCACCGGAGCCCAGTGCCAGCACGCCTCCGATCAGCAGGATGATCAATCCCGGCACCACGTGGTGGATGTGCACCTCGCCGGTGGTCACGTTCCGGAACGGACCCCGTCCGGCCCTGATCATCCGGGTGATCAGCCGGGTGATCAGGAACGTCAGCACGAAGGCCAGCAGGGCCAGGAACATCGGCTGGCGCCCGGGGGTGAGGATCTCTCGGGAATACCAGTCCAGCATCTGAACAGCCTAGGGGCCCGGATGGCGTCTTGCCCGTCGCACCCTATGGGTTCCCGCCGCGTCCCTGGTCGGTTACAGCGTAGATTTGGCACGTGATGTCCGACCCCATCGGTGCTGTGCGCCATGCCTGATTCCCGGGACGATCGCCTGGAGTTGGCTCGGGACCCCCGCACACCCGCCAAGACGCTGACCAGACTGGCCGCCCATAAGGCCTGGTCGGTACGCGCGGAGGTCGCCAGCAACCCGCGGACACCGCCCAAGGCGCTGCAGCAACTGGCCGAGGACCGGCGCTGGGAGGTCCGCACGGAGGTTGCACTCAACCCCAGTGCCGGCGGCAAGGTCCTCGAACTTCTGGCCGCCGACGCGCACAAGTCGGTGCGCACCGCGGTGGCCCTCAACCCAGGGGCGCCGGGGGCGGCACTGCGCCTGTTGGCCAAGGACAAGGCCAGCGTTGTGCGACTGCGCGTCGCGGAGAACCGCAATGCCCCTTCCGCAGCCCTGCGCCGGCTGGCCGCCGACGACGAGCGGGAGGTCCGCAAGGCAGCAGGCGAGAACCATCGGACTCCGAAGAAGGTGAAGTAGGGCCTGCATGCGCCTGGCCGACCTCACGCCGCGGCAGGTCGCGGACCTGCGCTGGACGGTTCGACCCGATCCGGTGCTGCGGGCCCCCATGCCCAGCCCGGTGATTGCCGACCCGTCCTTTCTGCCGCCGGACGACACGCCCCAGCGGGACTGGCGGCTGTGGGCCCACTCCCTGCTCGGGCTGCACGCCTTCCGCAGTGACGACGGGCTCGCCTGGGAGCGGGTCGGGACCGTCGCCCGGAATGCCCTGCGGGCGCACATCGTGGACACCGGAGGCGAACCCCACTACTGGCTTGGGTACGAGCGGACCAGGTTGTTCGTGCCGATCGGGCTGCCCTGGAAGTCGTGGATCGAGGCCCGCCGTGGGGACGATCTCGTGCACTGGGGATCGCCACGCACACTGCTGCGACCCTCGCTGCCATGGCACATCTCGGGTCGGGACCAGGCTGTGTCGAATCCCTGTCTGGTCGCCGAGCCCAACGGGGGATGGCGCCTGTACTACTCGGCCGGACTCACCGCGTTGACCGACTGCGGTTTCCCGGAGCCCACGTACATCGGGGTGGCCACCGGCCCCACTCCGGTGGGCCCCTTCGAGCCGATGCCCGCTCCCCTGCTCGGCCCTGGTGACGGGCCCGCGAGCCTGTGTGCGGGCGCGATCAAGGTCCTCAGAGTGACCGGGGGATGGGTCGGCTTCCAGAACGCCATCACCTGGGACGGCACTCATTCCGGTTCCGAGATCTGGGTGTTGGGCTCATCGGACGGTCTCGGCTGGGAGGTGCTGGGCGACCGCCCCCTGCTCGCGCCTACCGGTCGGGGCTGGATGGCGACGCACGTCTACGCGCTGGATGTGCGGGACACCCCACTCGGGCCACGCTTGTACTTCAATGCCCGCGATCGGTACCACTGGACCCGCGGCCGGGAGCGGATCGGGGTGGCCACTCCGGCGTGAGACCGGCAGGTCGCGTGGCGACCTCCTCCTCGAATCCCGCGCTGGGCGGCACTGTGTGCCCCCGGCAGGATTCGAACCTGCGCGCATGGCTCCGGAGGCCACTGCTCTATCCCCTGAGCTACGGGGGCGTCAGGGCTGTGGGTCCAGCGTAGCAACGCCCCGCTTGCTGCGGGCGGCGAGGATCGGGCAGTACCGTCAGGACTGTGCGACGCGTGGTCATCGGGGCGATTCTGGCTGGGGTGGTCCTCACTGGTTGTTCACAGTTGGAACCAGTGCCACAACCCACCGCACTGCCCGGCATGGTGTCGGCCGGCAGGCCCGAAGCCGGGATCAGTGTGGCCGGCCAGCAGTGGGAACGGTGCACACGCAAGCAGATGCGGCAGTACCCGCCCGTACTGGATGAACCCGCGCAGAACTACTACGCCGGCCCGTGGTGCCAGGACGCCGACGGCGGGACTCGCTTCATGTGGATGTACGCCGAACCGCTGTTCATCGGGGAGACTCCGCAGAAGGTGCGCAGTTACGTCAACCAGGACGCGTCCCTGCTGGTGCGTGGGTTGCGCACCACCGGCTACTTACCCGTTCGAGCTGCCGCGCGCAGCGGTGACGTGTTCTACGAGGCTCGCCGGCCCACCTCGCCCAACCTCGTGAGCATCGCGGTGCTCGGCGAGAGCCCTCCGCCGGAGGGTCAGTCGTATCTGGGTGACAACCCGCTGAGGATCGTGGTCGCCGTACGGAAGGCCGGACCCGCAGATGCGCCGAGTCCCAGCCCGTAGTCTTGGGGCATGACTCCGGAATCCCTCTCAGCCGCGATCCACGATGCCCTGGCCGACATCCCCGAACTGGCCGGCCAGACCGTTGAGGTCAAGGTCGAGCGGCCCAAGAACCGGGACCACGGGGACTACGCCACCAACGTCGCCCTGGTCCTGGCCAAGAAGGCGGGTCTGCCTCCGCGGGAACTCGCGACCCGGATCGTGGCGATCATGCAGTCGAACCCCGGCATCTCCGCGCTGGACGTGGCGGGACCCGGGTTCATCAACATCACTCTGGCCGCGGACGCCCAGGGGGAGATCGCCCGTTCGATCGTGGCGGCGGGCGGCGACTACGGAAAGATCGGCGCACTGACCGGAACTGCCGTGAACCTGGAGTTCATCTCGGCCAACCCGACCGGCCCCTTGCACCTCGGACATACCCGGTGGGCCGCGGTGGGAGATGCAATGGCGCGAGTCCTGGCGGCGGCCGGGGCCGAGGTCAAGCGGGAGTTCTACATCAACGACCGCGGTGTGCAGATGGACAAGTTCGGTATGTCGCTGGAAGCCTCCGCCCTGGGCCAGCAGGTGCCCGAGGGCGGGTACCAGGGGGAGTACATCCACGATCTCGCCCGCCAGATCGTCGCCGACGACCCGGGCATCCTGGATCTGCCGCCCAGTGAGCGCTGGGTCGCCTTCCGCGAGGCCGGCTACGCCCTGCAACTCCAGCAACAGAAGGACGTGCTGGACAACTTCCGCACCCACTTCGACGTCTGGTATTCGGAGCGTTCGCTGCACACCTCCGGCGCGGTGGAACGGGGCATGGCGAAACTGCGTTCGCAGGGTCATGTGTACGAATCGGACGGTGCCGTCTGGCTGCGGACCACCGACTTCGACGACGACAAGGACCGCGTGCTGATCAAAGCCGACGGAGAACTCACGTACTTCGCCTCGGACACGGCCTACTACGTGGACAAGCGTGACCGTGGCTTCGATGTCTGCATCTACCTGCTGGGCGCCGACCACCACGGGTACGTGAACCGGTTGCGAGCGGTGGCAGCCTGCGCCGGTGACGACCCGAACCTCAACATCGAGGTGCTCATCGGGCAGCTGGTCAAGATGTTCAAGGGCGGCCAGGAGGTCCGGCTCAGCAAGCGCGCCGGTGCGATGGTGACCCTCGAGGACCTGGTCGACGAGGTGGGGGTCGATGCGGCCCGGTACACACTGATCCGCTACCCGGCCGACTCCCCGCTGACGATGGATCTGGACCTGCTCGTGCAGCGCACCAACGAGAACCCGGTCTACTACGTGCAGTACGCGCACGCCCGCATCTCGTCGGTGCTGCGCAACGCGGCCGACCTCGGCATCGACTGGCGGTCGGCCGAGTTCGATCCGGGTCTGTTGACGCACGAGCGGGAGTCCGCGCTGCTGGGTGTGCTGGCCGAGTTCCCGCGGATCATCGGGACGGCCGCCGAACTGCGGGAACCGCACCGGGTGTCCCGCTACCTGGAGGAAGTGGCCACCGCCTACCACAAGTTCTACGACTCGTGCCGGGTGCTGCCCCGCTCCGACGAAGAAGTCGGTTCGCTGCACATCGCACGGTTGTGGTTGTGCGCGGCCGCGCGCCAGGTGATCGCCAACGGCCTCGACCTGTGCGGGGTGTCCGCGCCCGAGCGGATGTGACGGCCGACAACCGTCCGGGCCACCCTCTCAAGGCCTGCTGTTGCCGCGGATAGCCTGGAGAGCATGCCCGCCCACCCCGCCGGACCCCGGCATGAGGACCAGCGCCCGGGTTTCGTGCTCGGGGAGCCACCGACTGATGTCAACGCCCTGGACGCGGCGGTGTGGCCCACCGGCACCACCCGTGCCAATGGTGTTCTGGAGGTCTCGGGCCTGCCGGTCACCGAGGCCGTGACCGAGTTCGGAAGCCCGCTGTACCTCATCGACGAGGAACACTTCCGCGCCTCGGCGCGCTCGTACGTCCAGGCCTTCGGCGGGGCCGATGTGTACTACGCGGCGAAGGCGTTCCTGAGCGGTCGCATCGCGCAGTGGGCCGACCAGGAGGGCCTGCGCATCGACGTGTGCACCTTGGGCGAACTGGAGGTCGCGCTGCGTGCCGGAGTGCCCGGCGACCGCCTGCTGTTCCACGGCAACAACAAGAGCAAGCAGGAACTGCGTCGCGCCCTGGAGGTGGGCGTTGGCCGGATCGTGGTCGACTCGCTCGACGAGATCGACCGCCTGGCGGATCTGGCCGCAGACAGGGCCGTCCGGCCGAAGGTGCTGATCCGGGTCACTGTGGGCGTCGAGGCGCACACGCACGAGTTCATCGCCACCGCCCACGAGGACCAGAAGTTCGGCCTCGCACTGGCCGGTGGGCTGGCGGCCACAGCAGCCAAACAGGTCGCGGCAGACCCACGACTGGACTTCGTGGGCCTGCACAGCCACATCGGATCCCAGATCTTCGACGCGGCCGGATTCGAGGTCGCTGCCCACCGGATGGCCGGACTGGTCGCCGAACTCGTCACCAGCGGTGTGGCCGTGGCGGAACTCAACCTGGGCGGCGGCATGGGCATCGCATACACAGCCGAAGATGACCCCTTGCAGGTGGCCGACATGGCCGATCAACTGCGCGGGATCGTCGCCCGGGAGTGTGAGGTCGCCGGCGTCCCGGTGCCCCGGCTCGCGGTGGAACCGGGCCGTGCGATCGTCGGCAACGCGGGCATCACGGTGTACGAGGTGGGCACCGTGAAGCCGGTGGACCTCGGTGGGCGCTCGCGGCTGTACGTGTCTGTGGACGGCGGCATGAGCGACAACATCCGGGTAGCCCTCTACGGGGCCGACTACACGGTGACGCTGGCCAATCGGTCGTCGAGCGCTGAGCCGGTGCTGAGCCGGGTGGTCGGCAAGCACTGTGAGAGCGGTGATGTGGTCGTGCGAGACGCCTGGCTGCCGGGGGACATCCGGGCTGGTGACCTGCTCGCGGTGGCTGCGACCGGGGCCTATTGCCGCAGCATGGCCAGCAACTACAACTACCTGCCGCGCCCGGCGGTGGTCGCCGTTCGCGCGGGTTCCTGCTCGGTGGTCCTGCGCCGGGAGAACCTCGAGGATCTCTTCCAGGCCGACCCCGGACTGCAGTCGTCTCGGGTGTGAACAGGGGTTTGCCGGTTCTTCGGACTTGCGGAGGCGGTCCGGGTTGCTCGGGGTGCGGGCGGCTGTTGGCGAC
>DAOMFH010000019.1:0-15921 GCA_035429705.1 Actinomycetota bacterium | reverse complement strand
CTATCCGGCGGCGTCCGGCTGGTCGGCACGATCCCCGACGTCCACGGCCACGGCATCGTCCGGGCTACGTACTCGAAGTGCAAACCCCGTGACGAACTGCGGCTGTGGCCCGAACTGCTCGCGCTGGCAGTGGTCGCCCCCGAGTCCGGCTGGACCGCGTGCATGGTCACCAAGGACGGCGGTTTCCGGTTGACCGCACCGGCACCGGAACAGGCGCGCCGGATCCTCGCCGAACTCGTGGACATCTATCGAACCGGCCTGCGGGTGCCACTGCCCCTGCCTGCCGCCACAGCGCGCGCCTACGCCAAGGCTCGCGGCGAGGGTTCGGACGTCAACGAGTCGCTGTACAAGGCCGACCGCTGGGCGTGGCAGGGCGAGTATGGGGACGCGGCGCTGCCCGAGGTCGTGAAGCTGTGGGGTGGCGGCCAGCCCATCGGGACGCTGCTGGCCGAGGGCCCGGAACCGCAGGAGAACTGGTTCGACGAGAACACCCGGTTCGGGATGCTCGCCCGCCGCATCTGGGAACCCATCCTGCAGGTCAGGGAGAAACTGTGAGCACCCCCGACCGATTCGATCTGCTGGGACCGCTGCCCACCGGCACGACGCTGCTCGTGGCCAGCGCCGGCACGGGCAAGACCTTCACCATCGCCGCCCTGGCCACCCGCTACATCGCCGAAGGCGCGGCCACGATCGACCAGATGTTGATGATCACGTTCGGGCGCAGTGCCACCCGGGAGTTGCGCGAACGAGTGCGCGAGGCGTTGACCCGGGCCCGCGACGCCCTGCGCGGCCAGTACCCAACCGACGATCCGGTGATCGCCTCCCTACTCGCCCTGCCGGGCGACGAACGCCGGGCCGCCGCGGATCGCCTGGCCCGCGCGGTCGCCGACTTCGACGCAGGCACGATCGCCACCACCCACCAGTTCTGTTCGACCACCTTGTCGGGGCTGGGACTCAGCGCCGACACCGACCCCGGCGAGGTGTTCGTGGAGAGCATCTCGGAACTGGTCGACGAGGTCGTCGACGACTTCTACGTGCGCAAGTACGGCGGCCAGCACACTGTCACCGACCGAATCCCCTACACCGAGGCGCGGGACATCGCCAGGCGGGCTGTCGGCGATCCGCAAGCATCGCTGGCCGCCGGACCGGTCGCCGACGGATCCATCGGGGCCACCCGGCAGTCCTTCGCCGAAGCGGTCAGGGCCGAGGTGCTGCGCAGGCGGCGGGCACGGCGCTGGGTCACGTTCGACGACCTGGTGCTGCGGCTGGAAGCAGCCCTCACCGATCCGGTGACCGGCGAGCAGGCGCGCAGGCACCTGCGGACCACCTACCGCGTCGTGCTGGTCGACGAGTTCCAGGACACCGATCCCGCCCAGTGGACGATCCTGCGGGAGGCCTTCCACGGCTCGACCACCCTCATCCTCATCGGAGACCCCAAACAGGCGATCTACGCGTTCCGGGGGGCCGACATCTTCAGTTATCTCGACGCCGTCGGCCACGCGGACCGCCAGGCGACGCTGCCGACGAACTGGCGCAGCGACGCCGCGGTCGTGAACGGGGTCGAGGCGATCATGGGCGACATGCAACTCGGTGACCCCCGCATCGTCGTGGGCCCGGTCGAGGCCGCTCACGACCAGAGCCGGCTGCAAGGCGTCGCTTCGCAGGCCCGGGTGCGGCTGCGCGTGGTGCCGAAGAAGAGCGGCAAGCTCCCCGGCGTGTACGTGCAGCGCACAACAGTGGCTGCGGATGTCGCCGATGACATCGTCGCAACGCTGTTGGGCCCCGCCCGCCTGACCGACGCGTCCGGTCCGCGACCGGTCGCCCCCGGGGACATCGCGGTACTCGTCGGCACCCACGTGCAGGCGGCTCTGGTCCGCGACGCACTGGGCGCGGCGGACGTTCCCGCGGTGGTCACCAGCCCGACCAGCGTCTTCGCGACCGCGGCCGCGTCGCAGTGGGCCGACCTGCTGCGTGCGATGCAACGGCCGCGCGGGTCGGCTCTGCGCGCCGCCGGCCTGACCGATTTCGTCGGGTACTCCCCTGAAGCCCTGGCCACCGACGGGGACCGGCTGGACACCGATCTGGTGACTCGGCTGCGGGAGTGGTCGCAGGTCCTGGAGCAGGACAGCGTCGCCGAGATGGTCGCTGCGATCGAACGGGAGACCGGCGTGGCCGCGCGCGTTCTGTCTCGCCCGGACGGTGAGCGCCACCTGACCGATCTGCGCCACCTGGCCGGCGTGCTGCACACCCATCAGCGCAGGTCACATGTGGGCCTGGTCGGCCTGTACGACTGGCTCGGGGAACAGATGCGCAGCGCGCAGGAGTCGCTGCGTGACTCCGCCACCGAGCTCACCCGGCGGCTGGAGACCGACGCCGAGGCCGTGCAGGTGCTCACGGTGCATGTCAGCAAGGGTCTGGAGTTCCCGATCGTCTACGTCCCCTTCGGGTGGGACCGGTATCCACAGGGTGACGACGGCCCGCTGCTGTGCCATGCCGCACAGGGCCGCCGGGTACTGGACGTACGCGGCCCCGGCGCCGTCGACCGCGATCAGTTGCTGGCCGCGCGCAACGCGGAGTCGGCCGGCGAGGACCTGCGGATGCTCTACGTGGCGATGACCCGCGCCAGCAGCCAACTGGTCGTGCACTGGGCGCCGAGTCCGCGCAACACCAAGTGCGCGCCTCTTCACCGCCTGCTCAGCGCCCGCCTGGCGGGTTCGCACGACCCGGAGCAGTCGTATCCGGTGGGCAAACCCCCGGCCTTCGCGTCAGAGTGGGTGGCCGTCGAGGACGTCGATCCCGGCTCGCCAGCGCACCGGTGGGAGCCCGCGGCGGCGCAGCTTCCCCGGCTCGCCGCAGCACCGTTCACCCGGCAGGTGGACACCGTGTGGCGGCGCACCTCCTACTCCGGGCTCACCCGCGAGGTGCACGCCGCCGAGCACCGTCCCAGCGGCTTCCGCGACGACGAGCCGGAGGAGATCCTCGGGCAGACCGTGGACGTCACAGCGGAACCCGGCCTGGACTCCCCGTTCGCGGACATGCCGGCCGGGGCCGCGTTCGGCACATTGGTCCACCAGGTGCTGGAGGCCGTGCAGACCCCCGCGGACCTCGCGGACCGGTGCCGCGAACAGGTGGCCGCCTTCCCCGTCGCGGGCGTCGAGGCGGAAGCTCTGGCGCAGGCCCTGCTACCTGTCATGCAGACGCCACTGGGGCCCTTGGCCGCGGATCTGACCCTGGCCGGGATCCCGCCGGCGGACCGCCTGGCCGAACTGGACTTCGAACTGCCGATGGGTGGCCCGGCGACCGCCACCCTGTCCGACCTGGCCGCGCTGCTGCGCCGGTATGTGCCGAACGACGACCCGCTGGCCGGCTACGCGGACCTGCTCGACACCCCCGGGCTGGCCGAGTCGGCCCTGGTCGGCTACCTCACCGGCAGCATCGACGTGGTGCTGCGGGTGCCCGGGGCGACACCGCGCTTCCTGGTCGTGGACTACAAGACGAATCTGCTGCGCGACCCGGCGCGGCCGGGGGTGGAGGGGCTGGTCGAGGGCTACCGTCCCGAGCGCCTGGCCGAGGCCATGATGGACGCCCACTACCCGCTGCAGGCTCTGCTCTACAGCGCCGCGCTGCACCGGTTCCTGCGCTGGCGGCTGCCCGCCTACGACCCGGCGGTCCACCTCGGCGGCGTGCTGTACCTGTTCCTGCGCGGCATGGCCGGACCGGACACCCCCGCGGGCTGCGGGGTGTTCTCCTGGCAGCCCCCGGCCGGTCTGATCGAGGCGCTGTCGGACCTGCTCGACGGGCGGCCATCATGAGGACCCGCCTGCCGCTGGGCCGCCTCGAACCCTTCCACGACGCCGGCGTCCTCGGCGTGCCGGACGTGCAGGTCGCCGCCGCGCTGCTGCGGATCGGCGGGGGCTCGCTCGACGACCCGGACGATGCGGCGGTCGCGCTGGGGGCCGGGCTGTGTGTGCGGGCCCTGCGCGCCGGGTCGGTGTGCGTGGACCTCACCGCCGATCCGGAATCGTGGCTGCCCGAAGACGAGCAGGCGCCCGAACCCCTCCCCTGGCCCGACGCGTCGGCCTGGGTGGCCGCGGCTCAAGGACACCGGCTGGTGTCCGGCCCCGGCGATCCGGCCGGCCGGCCGCTGCGCCTGGTCGGGAACCTGCTGTACCTGCAGCGGTACTGGCAGGACGAGCAGGTGATCCGCACCGCGATGCAGCAGCGCAACGCGCGGATGAGCGTCGATCCCGCCGCCCTCTCAGCGGGCCTGCAGCGGTTGTTCCCCGAGCCCGGCCCCGACCGGCAACGCCTGGCTGCGGCGACTGCGGCGCTGCGGCAGGTGAGCATCATCGCCGGCGGGCCGGGCACGGGTAAGACCACCACCGTCGCCCGGATCCTGGCGCTGCTGCAGCAGGTCTGCCCGCGGCCGCTCACGGTGGCGCTGGCCGCCCCCACCGGGAAGGCCGCCGCCCGGCTGCAGGCGGCAGTCGCCGAGGCGGTCACGGATCTGGACCGGGCCGACCGGGATCGCGTGGGCGAGTTGAACGCATCCACCCTGCACCGGCTGCTCGGGTGGGTGCCCGACTCCCAGGGGCGTTTCCGGCACAACCGGGCCAACCCGCTCCCGCACGACGTGGTGGTGGTCGACGAGACCTCGATGGTGTCGCTGCCGCTGATGGCCCGCCTGCTGGAGGCCGTGCGCGCCGACGCCCGGCTGCTGCTGGTCGGAGATCCCGACCAGTTGGCGTCGATCGAGGCGGGCGCGGTGCTCGGTGACCTGGTGGCGGCACCGGCCGGCCCGCCGGATGACCAGTTGACGCAAGCGCTCGCCTCGGCGTGCCCGCAGGATGTGGTCGATGTGCCCGCCACCGCCGCGACCGGGGTGGTCGTCCTGAACCGCAACTACCGCTTCCAGGGCGCCATCGCCGACCTCGCCGATGCGATCCGCCGCGGCGACCCCGACCGGGCCCTGGCCATCCTGCGCGGCGGGCATCCCGATGTGCAGTTCCTGACCGATGACAGCGTCGATGCTGTCCGCCAGGAGGTCGCCGCACAGGCCGCCAGCATCGTGGCCGCCGCCGAACGCGGAGATGCCCAGGCAGCGCTGGCGGCGCTGGAGACCCACCGGGTCCTGTGCGCGCACCGGGAGGGGCCCCACGGCGTCAGCCACTGGGACGACCTGATCAGGGAATGGACCGAGCCGCTGGTCACGCGGGCCTCCCCCGGTCACCAGTGGTACGCCGGGCGGCCGCTGCTGGTGACGGCCAACGACTACACCGTGGATCTGTACAACGGCGACACCGGCGTGGTCGTCGCCACCGGCGACGGACAGGTGCGGGCCGCGTTCTCGCGGGGCTCGAGTCCGGTGCTGGTGCCGGTGTCCCGGCTGGACACCGTGACCACGCTGCGGGCGATGACCGTCCACCGCGGGCAGGGCAGCCAGTTCGAGGCCGTCACCGTGGTCCTGCCGAAGGCCGATTCGCCACTGGCGACCCGCGAGTTGCTCTACACCGCCGTCACCAGGGCGCGAACCCGGGTGCGCATCATCGGCACCGAGGAAGCGGTACTGGAGGGGATCGGGCGGCAGGTGCGGCGGGCCAGCGGGCTGCGGGCGTGACGTGGCGGTGTCCGGATGGCCGGTGTCCTGCCGACCCGAGGGGGTGCGCACCCCGCTGGGCATCTCGGCGCTTGGAAGAGTCGCCTGCGCCGCCAGCCCGGTTCGCGCTACTTCACGCCGGTGGTCACGTAGTCCAGGATCGCGTCGCGGTCCATCCCGGCCAGCCCGCAGCGCGCCAGGGTGCGGCGGTCGTCGGCGAAGTCGGTGCCGAGCAGCGCGGAAGTCAGGTGGATCACCGACTCCATCAGCACCGGTTCGGTCCCGGCCGCCCGGCCGAGCTGCGAGTAGATCGTCAACCCCACCGGCACGTCCTCGGTCAGGTAGCGGGAGTCGACCTGCGCCGGGCCTTTGATCCCGTGCAGCGCCGCCACCCCGCGGATCACCGACCAGAAACTGTCGCCCTTCGGCCCGTAGCCCATCACCGGGTAGGTGTCGATCAGGCTCAGCAGGTCGATCCCGAAGGCCGCGCCGATGGCCAGCCGCTCCGCGTCGATCGCTTCGATGGCCCGGCAGACGTGCGGGGTCATCCCCTCCTCGTAGTAGTAGAACTCGCCGTGGCTGTACTCGATCCGGCTGGCCGACATCAGCACACCCAGGCAGTGCAGGGTCGGGTTGGGGTTGCTCAGGCCGGCGGCCAGCACGTTCGCCATCATGTCGATGCCCGGATACAGATCGTCGAGGATGTCCGCGACCCGGTCGGTGCGGTTCGCGGGGAAGGTGCCGGCCGACACGATCCGGCGCCGGCCGAACACATGGACCTGCGTGGGTCCGGTGATCCGGGTGGCGTACGGCAGCGCCGCGATCTCCGAGACGGTCACGTCCGCGCTCAGGTGCTGGGCCACCTCCAGCGAGCCCAGCGAGCCGGGCATGAGCACCACGTTCGCGCCGTCGGTCAGCAGCGGGGCCAGCATGCCCGCGAATGTGCGGTGGTGGTTGGTGGGCACGACCACGAACACCACGTCGGCACCGTCGATGGCGCGCTTCAGGTCGGTTTCCACCCGGACCGGTGCTGTGCCCCGGATCTCGCCGCTGGCCACGATGTGTCCGGCGCGGGCGATCGCGTCGAGCCCGGCGGCGAACTGCGGCACCTCCCACAACGTCACGTCGTGGCCGCCGAGGCCGAACTCCGCGGCCGCCGTACGCCCACCGTTGCCGCCACCGAGGACCGTCACCTTGCGCTTCGCCATGTCGAACACGATAGGGGTCGGCGGGGCGCAACCACTGCCGAACCGCGTCGTCAGACCAGCACCACCGCGGCGCCCACCAGCACCGAGCAGCCGTTGGCCAGCAGCGCGGCCGCCACGCACAACTGGCCGTCGACCCGCAGCCACCAGCGGATCAGGCCCGCCTCCAGCACACACACGATCCCCTCGGCGACCACGATCGCGCCGGTCGCTGGCAGGACCGTGTTCGCGGCCGGGACCAGGACCAGGACGAACAGCGGGTGGCTGATCAGGTTGATCCCTATCGCGGTCGTGAGTGCGGCGCCGGACCGGATCCCGCCGAAGCGGGTCAGCAGCAGCCAGTAGACGGGCACCTCGACGGCGATGGTCAGTGCGAAGAACTCCCAGAACACAGCGTCGATCACGGCGAACGATCCGCACGCGACCCTGCTGGCATGCCGCGAGTATTACAGTTGCTGCGACCGGACCACGGCAACCGACCGACACCATCGGGATGAACGGATGACGGCCATGATGGGCATCCTCGTACCTGCCAATTCGTGCAATCCGGAGCTGCCCGGCTGCGAGCCCACCTCCTGGGTGGCGCCCTCCCTGGCGATACTCGGCATCCTGGCCTTCGGCGCGCTCATGCTGATCTCCGGTGTGGTGGTCCTCGTCTTCTTCCTGGTCCGCCGCCGGTCCACGGCCACGAGTGGCGCCACGGCCGCTTCACCGCCGCAACCGGGGCGGGCCGGCGGATCATCCGACGGGTCCCCCCTCGATCCCTGAGTCCCGGGACGCGCTGCTGCGCTTCAGCCCTGCCCGGGATTCAGCGCCAATGTCGTCCACAGCGCGAACACGTCGCGGAACACGTCGTGCTCACAGTCATGCGGCCGATCCGGGAAGGCGCACTGGGTCAGCCGACCGGCCGCGATCTGTTCCAGGGGGACGTTGCAGCACTCGGCCAACAGACCCCGCATGAGATCGCAGACATCCCAGTCGGCAACCAGTTCCACCTCGACACCCTCTTGCGAATAGACGTCGAGCAGTTGCTCGCGCTGCATCTCAAGCGATCCCTCGATCCGGGCCTCGGGGTTGAACCGCAGCGCCCGGTCCAGCCCATCGAGCATCGGCCAGAAGGCACTGGCAGCGCCTGCCCGCCGCGCAGCGCCCGCGGGTGCGACCTGGATCATGACCGTCCACGGGTGACCGTCCGGCCCGACCCCGTGAAAGCCCCCGACGTGATACGGCAGGTGGGCGCCCAGGAAACTCGACTCGACGACCGCATCCTGACCGGAGCCGAGCACGATCTTGGTGACGCATACGCACGGGTCGTCCCCGACGACGTCCACACCGGCGTCCCAGATCCCGGTCAGGCGAGATCCAATCTCGAACGGAAGAGCACTGAACAGAAATCCCATGATCAGAACCAATCCGGGTTGGGGAACTCGGTGACACTGTCGTCGAGACCGCTGACGTCCTCGAGCCGGCGCACGTCCAGACCGGCCTGCACGACGGCCGCGCGCGTGGTGCGCAGCAACAGCTCCTGGTCGGGTTCGACTCTCAGCCGGAACTCGACCTCGGCCGGGTCACTGGTCACCACGGCGAACTCCAGCCCCACGCGGTCGTCGCGGAACGGATCGACCGCCAGTTCTGGGAATCCCTCCCCGGCAACGGCTATGAAGAACTGCGCCAGTCGCGCCGACAGCCCGGCGCCGGCCTCCCGGCCGAACCGCCACTGGAGACTGCTCGCGCTGAGCAGGCCGATGTCGACCCCCAGCACATCCCGGCCCTGTTCGTCGGGGCGCACCGACGCTCGCAGGAACAGCGCCACCCCACCGAAACCGGCCAGCCGGAACAACGCCGGCTCGTACGTCTCCCAGGCACTCAGCGGGACGATCCCGGTGTCCTGCTCCGCCTGCATGGACTCCCGGCGGAACGCCGCCACCGCCGGCGAACAGCCAGCCCCTCGATCACCCGATCCCCCGACCATGGGCACCCCCTCAACGCCTTCATCATGGAGCACGGGGGCGACATTCGCGAACACATCGGGCGCATACGCTGCCAGTGGCTATCCGGTCCACCCCGCACCTCCCTCCTCCAGGCCCGCCGCCGCCCTGCCCACGCTGCCCCACCTGACCAGGGCCATCGCGAGATCCTCCTCGGTGTAGACGTCTGGTGGCTCCAGTTCGTCCCGGAGCCGGGCCCGCGTCCGCCAGGCCGGCGGGGTGGGCGGGTGGGCCAGGTGATCCAGGTACCAGCCGGTCAGGTCGGACACCGCAGGGGTTGCCCCCGAGTCGCACCACTTGGCCAGCTCGACTCCGGCGGACACCGGGCTCAGCCCCCAGTGGGCCGCGAACGCGCTCAGGTCGTCGCGGGTGTACGGCCCGCCCATCAGTTGCAGCGCGTGCCGGTCGGTGACCCCTGCGGCCAGCCACTGCGCCCGCAGGTCCGGTTGTTTGCGGTCGGCCTTGCCGTAGGTCCACGCCAGGGACACGAACGAGCGAGGACCCAGTTGCGCCCGGCGCGCGGTGTCACGGATCCACGTCAGGTCCGGGTTGTGGGCCATCACACCGAGGTAGAACTCGATGGGCAGCGGGTCGTCGGCGTCGACCTCCAGGCTGATCCGGTCGAGCTCGTCGGGGTGCATCCCGCACTCCCACATCGTCGTCCACGGGTCCCCGGGCATCTGCGGGGCCGGCTCCGGGTCGAAGCCGGCGGCCAGGCTGACCACCTGCCGGACCGGCGCGCCGTGGATCAGCGCCACATGCTTGGCGTCGCGGACGTGCGCCGCGGCCTCCTGCGGGGTCTTGTACCCCCGCCGCAGGCAGCACTGGGCCTTCGCCGCCGGATGCCAGGGACCGCTGGACCGGTTGGCCCGGATCGGGCGGGGCGCCAACCGCTGCTGCAACGTGAACCAGGCCAGCACCGCCGGGGCGGCGGTGTCCACCAGTTCCAGGCATGACAGGTACCCGCCGAGGGCGGCCAGGATCCGTTCCTGCTCCAGGTCGTGGCCGGTGTCGATCGTGCCGTCCGGGTACAGCGTGACCGGATGCCGCTTCGAGCCCTTCGCGCTGGTCCGGGAGGTCCGGCAGGTCACGGTCACGGTGACCGGGCCGGGCAGCTCAGCCATCGGGCACCACCTCGACGCGCTGCACCCAGTCCGGCGTCGGGGGCAACTGGTCGCGCTGCCGGCCCAGCACCCCGACGATCACCGGCACCGGCGCGGGCACCGCCGGCCAGGGGGTGTAGCCGTCGGTGAGCACGATCACCGTCTGCGGGGCCGGCCGGCAGGCCAGCGCCCCGGAGATGCCCGCCCCCATGTCCGTGCCCCCGCCGCCGGCCAGCCGCACATGGTTGACGTCGCGGACCTGCGCCACGGTGTGCACCGCGGCGTCCACCGCCAGCACGGTGACGCTGCTGTCGGCCACCGCCAGCGAGGCCAGCACCGCCTTGACCTCCCCCAGGGCCTGGGACAGCAGCCCGTCGTCGATGCTGCCCGACGTGTCGATCACCACCGCCACCGCCGGCACCGGCCGGCGCAGCGCCGGCACGATCGCCGCACCCACCGACTGCTGGCGCCGGGAGATCTTCGAGTAGGTGTAGTCCACCTGCCCCTGACCCCAGCCGATCCCGCGGCGCACCGCGGCGTGCAGGACCTGCTGCCAGGGCACGACCGGGTCCAGGATCTGCGACACCCACCGGCCCCACTCACCCGGGATGCTGCCGTAGGTGGTGCAGTGCTCCCGGAACTCGATCGCCACCGTCTGGCGGATCGCCTCCGCGGCCTGCGTCGACAGCCCCGGCAACTCGGCGTCCCCAGGTGGCAGGTCGTGCTCGCGGGCCATCCCGTCACACCCGCTGCCGCACGTGTGGTCCGGTTCGACCTCCAGCGCCGGTCTGGTCACCGGCCGGGCCCGCAACAACCGGAAGTACTCCTCGGCCGACCGGTTCGGATCCTGGTGCACATCCCGCGGGTGCGGCAGGCCGGCGTCGAACGGCAGCACCTCCGCGACGGTCAGGTCCGCGGCCAGCTTCCACCGGTCCCGGGACTTCGCGTCCACCCGGGCGTCCATCGCCCGCCCGGCATGGTCGGCCAGCAAGTGCCACACCTGATGGGCCAGCTCCCTGGCCAGCACATCCACATCCGTGGCCAGCGCCCACAGCGGGTTGACGTACAGCCGCCAGTACACGTCGGTGGACATCGCAGCCACCCGATCGGTCGGAACCGTCACCAACGAATACACCGCCGTCGACAGGTAGGGCAGATTCCCGGCCGAGGCCGAGACCAGCCACAACTTCGCCGCCGCCACCCGCTGCGCGACGTCGGCGGACATCACAGCAGACCGGCCAACTGCAACGCCGGGGCGAACACCTGCAACCCGTCGGGCAACTGCGCCCCGGCCGGCCGGCGCCCGGGACGCAACAACGCCCGCACCACCGGCACCGCCGAATCCAGACTGGAATGCGACGCGGCCCCCACACACACCCCCATCGCCGCGGTCCACCGGCCCGGCGTCGGATCGCAGGTGTACGCGGCCAGCACGCCCTGCAACGCGGCATACACCCGGTCGGCCCGCAGCCCCTTCAACCCGTCCCCCAGCGGATCGGCCAGCAGATCCTCCGGGTCCGGCAGATCCAGCGACGACACCCAGACCAGGAACTCATGGCCCACCGGCGCACCCACCGCCCCGTACACCAGCAGCCGGAGCACCTCCTCCCCAGCCCCGGCATGCTGCGCGATCGCCAGCAACTGCGCCGCGTAATCCCACGTCCGCGGCGTCGGGAACGCCCGGCCCCGGCCAGCGGCATCCTTCGGGATCGACGACAACTGCCCACCGCGAGTCCGCAGGAACGTCGCCACCAAACCCCGCTGCGCCGAAGCCAGCGCCGGCAGATCCGCCGGCCGCTGCGGCACCGGCAACACCGGCCAGTCCCCGGTCACGATCGACTCCGTGTACACCTCCAGCGGCAACGACCACTCCAGATGCACGAACCGGTTGGCCGTCGGCGCGGCCAACTCCCAGCCGGAAGCCGCCACATCCGCCGGGTTCGCCGCCGCCCCGAACGACACCCGGTCCGGCAACTGCAACACCCCCACCTGGGCATGGGTCAACGGCCGCAACGCCGCGGCCTGCACCGCCGGCGACGCCGTCGTCCACTCGTCGAAGAACACGATCGACGGCTTCGCCTCCTCGGCCACCCGCACCGCCCAGCCCGGCGGAGCCAACGTCACCCGGTCCCCGTTCACCACCGGCAGACCCGCGAAGTCCGACGGCTCGTAGTGCGAACAGATCAACGTCTCCACATGCCAGCCACTACCCGCCGCCGACTCGATCACCGCCGTCTTCCCAGCCCCCGGATCCCCCCACAACAGAAACGGGATCCGCGCCGCAACACACACCCCCACCGCCTGCAGAACCGCCTCGTACGAAACCCGATCCCTGGCCATGTCTCCCCTTCCACGCGATGGAGCCCGATTGAAACACGGGGGCATGACAAGCCCGCCGCGGACTGTGGAAACCGGGCCGGCCCCCACCGAATCCGGCATGCGGCAGACTGAACGCCGTGACCGGGTGGCGCTTCTGGATCGACCGCGGGGGCACGTTCACCGACGTCGTCGCCGCGGATCCGCGGGGTGACACCCACGTGTGCAAACTGCTGTCCGAGGCGCCGGAGGCCTACGAGGATGCGGCCATCGAGGGGATCCGGCGGCTGCTCGGGGTGGGCGACGGGCCGATCCCAGCGGGGGTCATCAGTTCGGTGACGATGGGCACGACCGTGGCCACCAACGCCCTGCTGGAACGCCACGGGGATCCGACCGCGCTGATCGTGACCCGCGGTTTCGCCGACGCCCTGCGCATCGGCTACCAGAACCGGCCCCGCTTGTTCGACCTGGCCATCCACCGGGCCGAACCGCTGTACCAACGTGTCGTGGAGGTCGACGAGCGGGTCACCGTGGACGGGGAGGTGCTGCGCCGGCCCGTGCGGGAGCCACTGCTGGCCGACCTGGTGGCCGCCCGCGAAGCCGGATGCACGAGCGCCGCGATTGTGCTCATGCACGGCTACCGTTTCGCCGAGCACGAGGAGCTGGTGGCGGGTCTGGCCGGAGAAGCGGGCTTCGAGCAGGTGTCCACCAGCCACGACTGCAGCGCCTTGATCAAGTTCGTGGCCCGAGGCGACACCACGGTCGTCGACGCCTACCTGTCCCCCATCCTGCTGCGCTACACCCGGCGGGTCGCCGCACACCTGCCCGGCGTGGACCTGCGCTTCATGCAGTCCAGCGGCGGGCTCGCGCAGGCCGGCGCGTTCCGCGGCAAGGATGCGATCCTGTCCGGTCCGGCCGGCGGGCTGATCGGGGCGGTGCACACCAGCCGGGCGGTGGGCTTCGAGCAGGTCGTCACGTTCGACATGGGCGGAACTTCCACGGACGTGGCCCACTTCGGTGGCGAACTGGAACGTTCCCTGGAGACCGAGGTCGCTGGGGTGCGGCTGCGCGCGCCGATGCTGGACATCCACACGGTGGCCGCCGGCGGCGGGTCGATCTGCTCGTTCGACGGCAGCCGGCTGCGGGTCGGCCCGGACTCCGCCGGGGCGGACCCGGGGCCCGCCTGCTACGGCCGGGGCGGGCCGCTGACCGTGACCGACTGCAACGTGGCCCTCGGCCTGGTCCGCCCGGAGATCTTCCCAGCCACGTTCGGCCCCGGCCAGGACCAGCCGCTGGACGTGGGTGCTTCGCGCTCACGACTGCAGGAGGTGGTCACGGATCTGGCCGCGGTCACCGGTGAGCAGCGCACACCGGCCGAAGTGGCCGCGGGCTTCCGCAGCATCGCGGTGGCGAACATGGCCAACGCGATCAAGAAGGTGTCGATCGCCCGGGGTCACGATGTCAGCGACTACGCCCTTACCTGCTTCGGTGGCGCGGGCGGCCAGCACGCCTGCGCGGTGGCCGACGAACTGGGCATCCGCAGTGTCGTCATCCACCCGCTGGCCGGGGTGCTGTCCGCGGTCGGGATGGCGCTGGCCGACACGCGGCTGCTGCACGAACGCAGCGTGGAGGTGCCGCTGGCCGACCTCGCCGAGGCGGAACTGGCCGAACTGGTTGCCGCCGCGGCCGAGCGGGTCGGGCGGGAACTGCGCGAGCAGGGGGCCACGGGATTCATCGAGGTGGAACGGCACATCCACCTGAAGTACGTCGGCAGCGACACCGCCCTGCCGGTCGGCCACGCCGACTCCCCCACCCTGCTGCGCGAGTTCGCGGTGGCCCACCACCGCCGGTTCGGGTTCACCATGCCCGACCGGGCGGTGGTCGTGGACGCGATCGCGGTGGAAGCGGTCGAGCGTGGTGAGCCGCCGCAGTTGCGCCTGCTGACCGGTGCGGGAACCCCGGCCAGTCCGGTGGACCACGTCGTCGTGCACCTGGCCGGTTGCGAGCACCGGGCGCCGGTGTTCCGCCGCGAGGCGTTGACCGGCGGCCAGCAGATTCCTGGCCCGGCGATCATCGCCGAGTCGGTGGCGACGACGGTGGTCGAGCCGGGCTGGCAGGCAACAGTGCTGCCCGGCGGCGAACTGCACCTGCAGCGCGTCGACGCCCGGCCCGTGCGGGTGTCCATCGGCACCGAGGTCGACCCGGTGATGCTGGAGGTGTTCAACAACCTGTTCATGTCGGTGGCCGAGCGGATGGGGGTGACCCTGCAGCAGACGTCGCGCTCGGTCAACATCCGCGAGCGGCTGGACTTCTCCTGCGCGATATTCGACCGCGACGGGCGGCTGGTGGCCAACGCGCCGCACATCCCCGTGCACCTCGGGTCCATGGGTGAAAGCGTTCGCGCGATCATCGGCGAACATCAGGACTCGTGGCGGCCCGGGGATGTCTTCGCGACGAACGACCCCTTCCACGGCGGCACGCACCTGCCGGACATCACCGTGGTCACCCCGGTGTTCGGCGCCGGCACGGACCCGCTGTTCTTCGTGGCCAGCCGCGGCCATCACGCCGACGTCGGGGGGATCACGCCGGGCTCGATGCCGCCGATGAGCCGGACCATCGACCAGGAGGGCGTCCTGCTGCGCAACCTGCGCATCGTGCGCGACGGGACCCTCGACGAGGCCCTGGTGCGGCGGGTGCTCGGCGAGGGCCCGCATCCGGCCCGCTCCCCGGACCGCAACGTCAACGACCTGGTCGCCCAGATCGCCGCGAACGCCAACGGGGTGGCCGAACTGCAGGCACTGGTAGCCCGGTTCGGGCTGCAGGTGGTGCACGCGTACATGCGTCACGTGCAGGACAACGCCGCAGAATGTGTCCGCCGGGTCATCGACACGCTGCACGACGGCCACCACGTCGCGTACACCGACGACGGCGCGCCGATCGAGGTGCGGGTATCGGTGGATCGCGTCGCCCGCCGGGTGGTGGTCGACTTCGCCGGGACCGCGCCGCAACGCCCCGACAACTTCAACGCCCCGCGGGCAGTGACCCGCGCGGCAGTGCTCTACGCGTTCCGGTGCCTGGTGGCCGACGACATCCCGCTCAACGACGGCTGCCTGGATCCGGTGGAACTGCGGGTGCCCGCCGGGTCGATGCTGGACCCCGAATACCCCGCCGCGGTCGTGGCCGGCAACGTCGAAGTCAGCCAGCTGGTGACCGACGCGCTGCTGGCCGCGCTCGGGGCCTGCGCCGCCTCCCAGGGCACGATGAACAACCTCACGTTCGGCACCGAGGACTTCCAGTACTACGAGACGATCTGCGGCGGCTCCGGCGCCGGGCCGGGATTCGACGGGACGTCCGCGGTGCAGACGCACATGACCAACTCCCGGCTGACCGACCCCGAGGTGCTGGAGTTGCGCCACCCGGTACGGGTGCGGCGCTTCGGCGTGCGCGCGGACAGCGGCGGAGCCGGTGCGCACCCCGGCGGGGACGGCGCGGTCCGGGAGTTGGAGTTCCTCGTACCCATGCGGGTCTCGCTGCTGTCCGGGCGCCGGCTGGTCGCCCCGTTCGGGCTGGGCGGCGGCGGGGACGGGTTGTGTGGGCAGACCACCGTGCTGCGCGCCGACGGGACGGTCGCCGAGTTGGCCGGCACCGAGTCGGTGCTGGTGGAGCCCGGCGACGCCTTGCTGATCCAGACCCCCGGCGGCGGGGGCTTTGGC